>JBKPRV010000205.1:0-2143 GCA_046734715.1 Actinomycetota bacterium
CCTCCGAGCCGTCGACGTCGAGGTCCCGGCGCTTGCCCACCACCTTGAGCGCAGAGTGGAAGCAGGCGGCGTAGCCGACAGCGAACAACTGCTCGGGGTTGGTGGCGCCACCCGGACCGCCCATCTCTTGCGGGATCCGCAGGTCGAGGTCCAGGCGCCCGTCGTCCGTGACAGCGTGGCCGTTGCGGCCGTCGCCGGTGGCGTGAGCGGTGGCCGTGTAGAGCACGTTCAACGCGGCCGTCTCGGTCATCTCTGCCCTCCGATCGCCCGCGGCAAGGATACCCAGCGAGATGTCCGGCCGGTCAGGCGACAATGCCGATGGGGGGCCCACAGGCGCGGTGCCGCGGGCGTGCTCGCCCGTCGCCTGCAGCTTGACCGCGGCGCGCGCGGCGAACGCCTCCCCGCCGAAGTCGGCGAAGAGCTCGTGGGACCCGCAGCTGATCCCGTGCGTCGAGGCGGTGGCGTTGCCGTCTCAGCCACTCCCCGTCGAGCAGATGAGCTCGCGCCAGGTCCGTGCGGTACAGCGCCTCGGCCGTCTCTCCGGCCGCGAGGAGCGCTCGCGAACACGCTTCGATGCCAAGCCCCATGCGGTGCTGGTGGCGCGCGTGGATTCGCAGCTCGACGGCCTGTGCGGCGCGGTCGGCTCGGCGGCTGCGGCTGGCGGCTTCGATGAGCTCGCCGCTCGCGAAGATGGAGAACCACAGCTCGTGTGGATCCGTGGTCGCGTCCGCGTCAGCGGTGACTGCTCGACGAGCCGCGGTCAGGGCCACGAGCTAGCGGCACATCGAGGGCCTCGAGTCTCCTCGCCGCCGTCAGCAGCAGGCGCGTGCCTTGCTTCCCCGATCCGGCGGCGAAGGAGATTCGGGCGTCTCGGGGGCAACTTGCCCCTGGGCGGCCGAGGGCATGGGGGATCGGTCACGTGTCACGGCGTCTGCCCTCGTCGAGGTCGCCACCACCCCGTAGCTTGGTGGCCATGCGGATCCGGGCCGGATCGCTGTCGGAGCTGAGGGAAGCCGGTCGACTGCGTACGAAGGTGGGCTCGGTGCCCGTCGTGGTGTTCTGGCACGACGGCCGGGCGTGGGCGATCGACGACCGCTGCCCGCACATGGGCTTCCCCCTCCACCGGGGCACGATCGAGGACGGGCTCGTCACCTGCCACTGGCATCACGCGCGCTTCGATCTCGCCTCGGGTGGCACGCTCGACCCCTTCGCCGACGACGCCCGCTCGTTCGACGTGACGATCGAGGACGGCGACGTCGTGGTCGCGTCCCGGCCGGACGATGACCGGGTCGAGCACCTGCGCGCCCGTCTGCAGGACGGGTTGGAGGACGGGCTCACGCTCGTCATCGCCAAGTCGGTGCTCGGGCTTCTGGGTGCCGGCATCGACCCGGTCGAGATCGTGCGGACCGGCGTCGACTTCGGCACGACGTACCGGGAGGCGGGGTGGGGCGCCGGGCTGACGGTGCTCGTGGCGATGGCCAACCTGCTCCCCGACCTCGAGGAGGACGACCGGGCGCTTGCGCTGGTCCACGGCCTGGCATTCGTGTCCCGGGACACCCGCAACCGCCCGCCCCGGTTCCCGATCGCCGCGCTGCAGGGCGCCGACATCCCGCCCGAGCGTCTGGCCGGGTGGTACCGACGGTTCATCGACACCCGGACGAGCGACGCCGCCGAGCGGGTGCTGGCCACGGCGCTCGCCAGGGCGTCGGGCGACGGTGCTTCGGACACGGTCGAACGGATGATGTTCGCCGCGGTCACCGATCACGTGTTCATCGACGGGGGCCACACGCTCGACTTCACGAACAAGGCCTTCGAGGCGCTCACCCAGGTGGGGGCGTCCGCCGCGCCTCAGGTGCTCCCCACTCTGGTCCGCCAGACGGCGACGGCCCGCCGGCAGGAAGAGACCGCGTCGTGGCGCCATCCCCACGACCTCGCCGGGCTGGTCGGGCAGGTGGTCGAGCGTCTGCCGACCCTGATCGACGAGGGCCGGCACCACGAGGGAGGCTTCGACGACATCGGTGGGCTCGCCTGGCGGATCCTGTCCGACGATCCCGCGCAGGTGGTCGGATCGTTGTGCGACGCCATCGCCGCCGGAGCCACGCCGGAGCAGCTCGGTCGTGGCCTCGCCTACGCCGCGGCCCTG
>JBKPRV010000206.1:0-6327 GCA_046734715.1 Actinomycetota bacterium
GACCAGCACAAACAGCGGAGGGGTAGGGGGGAGGGGGGCGGACGGGTCGAGCGGTCGGTCGTACGATCCCGCGCCAGCCGTGCGGTTTCTCTCCCCGCTCCGTGGGGGATCGGCCACCGTCGGCGGCTCGGCCGGCAGGGTTCACTGAGCAGGTCACCGACGATCGGCGGGCGAATCTGGAGGCGGCGGCGGGGCTGTGGCGGGCGCCGCTGCGCCTGTACGTGTCGGACAACGGGGATCGTGAGGTTGCCCAGGCGGCAGGGTTCACCTATGTCGACCCGGCTGACTTCCGATGAGGACGCGCCTTAGGCGGCCCTGCGTAGGTTGTTGGCGATGACCCAGTCAAACACGAGTAGCGCGGTGTCGCCGCCGCCAGCCTCAATCTTGCGTCGGAGGAGGCTGAGCATCGGGCTGTTGTCGGGGAGTCGGAACCACTCGCCGCCGACGCACCAGGGCTGAAGTTGGCCCTTCAGGCGGGCCTCATCGTCCCGGGTTCCCTTCCAGGAGCAGATGAGCCGGGCGCGGAGTTCGCCGGATCGCTGGCGGGCATCTCGGCGGCCGGTGTAGCCGGCCTTGATGAGGTAGCCATCGGTCATCAAGTAGACGAAGCCGGGCCGCCGATCATCGGCGGAGGGAAGGAAGGACAACTGGCTCATCGCGTGCATCTCCTCGAACGCAGAGATCTGCTGAGGGAAGGAGACGCCGCGTGATGCGCTTGTGCCGAGCTTCGTAGAGCCATCTCGTCCTCCTAGCCGCACGAACGTAAGGCAGGCATGGGGTGGTACGCGATGGGCCTCCACTACAGCGACGCGACTGTAAGCCGGGGGGTCTATGACCGTCAAGCGCGGCCCAGTCGAGCGTTCCGCCCGCCGTTATGTCCGTGACCTGGGCGACCTGGCCGATCTGCAACGTCCCCTCGCCGAACTGGCCTTCTCCTTGGCCAGGACCCTAGACGAGGGGGCTGGGATGGCCGCGGCGGCGGTCGGCCGGGAGTACCGAGCCACGCTGCTGGCACTGCGGGAGGTGGGCGATGACCGCAGTGCTGGAGCGGACCTCCTCGCCCGCCTGTCTGCCCCGGTGGAGCACCCGTCGATCCGAGGATCGCTCGACCCTGGGCGGTCGGGCGGCCGAGGTGGCGGCGATGCTGGGCACCCCCCTGATGCCGTGGCAGCGCACCGTCGCCGACACCGCGCTCGAGCTGGACCCTGAGACCGGCCTGCTGGCCTACCGTGAGGTTTGCCTGACCGTCCCCCGCCAGTCGGGCAAGACCACCCTGCTCCTGGCGGTGATGACCCATCGGGCGCTCGGGTTCGGGCAGCGTCAGCGGATCCTCTACACCGCCCAGACAAGGAACGACGCCCGCAAGAAGTGGGAGGACGAACACGTCGCGGTGCTGGAGCAGTCGCCGCTCCGCGGAATGTTCCGGGTCCGACGCTCCAACGGGGCCGAGGCGATCCGCTGGCGCAACGGCAGCATGCACGGCGTCACCTCCTCGACCGAGAAGGCCGGGCACGGGGAGACCCTGGACCTGGGCGTGATCGACGAGGCGTTCGCTCACGAGGACGACCGCCTCGAGCAGGCGCTGAAACCGACCATGGTGACCCGCCCGCAGCCGCAACTGTGGATCGTGTCCACCGCCGGGGCGCTCAAGTCCAGCTATCTGCGGGAGAAGGTCGAGGCCGGCCGCCTGGCCGCCGACGCCGGCATCACCTCGGGGGTCGCCTACTTCGAGTGGTCGGCCCCACCCGACGCCGACCCGGCGGATCCGGCGACGTGGTGGGGGTGCATGCCGGCCCTCGGCCGCACCGTCCGCCCGGAGGCCATCGCCGCCGACCATCAGACGATGAAGCTGGACGAGTTCCGGCGGGCGTACCTGAACCAGTGGCAGTCGGAGACCCCCGAGGAATGGCTGGTCGTCCCCAAACCAGCTTGGCAAGCCGTCCAGGATCCCCGGTCGGAGATCGCTGGCAAGGTGGCGTTCGCGGTCGACGTCAACCCTGATCGGACCTGGGCGGCCATTGCGTCGGCTGGCCGCCGCGCCGATGACCTGCTCCATGTCGAGGTCGTCCAGCACGACCGGGGGACCGGCTGGGTCGTGCCCCGCCTAGCCGAGTTCGCCGACCGCTGGAAGCCGTGTGCGCTGGTGATCGCCCCCTCGGGGCCGGCGAACAGCCTGATCCCTGAGGCCGAGGCCGCCGGGCTGGAGATCCTGCGGCCGTCGGTGGCGGACATCGCCGGGGCGTGCGGGGCGTTCTACGACGCCACCGGGGCCAACCCCGACCAGCCAGCCACCCTGCGGCATCTTGGGCAGGTGGAACTGACCGCGGCCCTGGCCGGCGCGGCCCGCCGCGACCTGGGTGACCGGTGGCTGTGGGCCCGCAAGGGGCTGGCCGTCGACATCTCGCCGCTGGTGGCGGTGACCCTCGCGCTGTGGGGGCACGCCACCCGGGCCCATGTCGCCGAGGTGACCGCCCAGCCGTTCCTGGCCGCCTGGCGCTAGAGAGGACACGTCTTGTCGACCAGCCTGCTTGATCGTGTCCCCGTGGATGCCATCAGCGAGGAGGCCCACCGCATCCGCTGGGGCCGCATCCTCCTGACCCTGATTGTCGGCCTGTTCTGGCTGATCGGGTGGCTGGCCGGCAAGGTGGCGGTGGGGTTGGCGTACTGCTGGGCAGCGACCAAGATCGGCTGGAAGGAGGCCCACGGCGGCGAGGTGGGGCCGCATGGCCGCGCTCCTTGAGCGGGTCGCCGCGGCCCGCACCCCACGGGCCGAGCGGCGCTACGCGATCGACACCTGGCTGAACGACTACCTGCTGCCGTCGGGCCTGTTCGGCTACGGCGGCCAGCAGTATCCGTTCGGCGGCAACGGCCTGAACCAGACCCTGGCCGGCACCCGGATCTCTGAGGTCGCCAACAGCCTCCCCGGGTACGCGGCGGCGCTGCGGTCGTGCCCGCCCGCGTTCGCCGCCCAGCTGGTGCGGGCGCTGGTCCTGTCCCAGATGCGCTTCACCTTCCGTAACCTGCCCTCCACCCGCACCCCCCGCCGCACCTTCGGCACCTCGGATCTGGCCATCCTGGAGCGACCCTGGCCGAACGCCACCACCGGCGAGCTCGTGGCCCGCATGGAATGGCACGCCGGGTTGGCCGGGAACGCCTACGTCACCCGCCGGCCCGCCCCCGAAGGGCCGTTGAAGGTGTTGCGGCCGGACTGGGTCGGGATCCTGTACGGCTCCGACCTTGAGCCCGACGACCCGGCCCATGCTCTGGACGGCCAGCTGCTCGGCTATGTGTACGCCAACGGCGGCCTCATGGGCCCCAACCCGATCCGATCCATCCGGGTCGAGGACATGGCCCACTGGTCCCCGATCCCTGACCCCGAGAATGTCGGCATCGGCCAGTCGTGGCTGACTCCGGCGGTCGGGGAGGTCCAGGTCGACCAGGCCGTCACCATCCACAAGCGTAAGTTCTTCGAGCAGGGCGCCACCCCGAACCTGGTCGTCAAGGGCATCGCCGGCTCCAACGGGGAGGCGCTGTCCCCTGAGCAGTTCCGCGAACTGGTGGACATGCTGGAGGAGGGCCACGCCGGGGTCGCCAACGCCTACCGCACCCTGTATCTGACCGCCGGCGCCGATGCCACGGTGGTCGGGGCGAACCTGGCCGACCTGGATCTCAAGCAGGTGCAGGGGGCCGGGGAGACCCGCATCGCGGAGTTGTCGCGGGTGCATCCGGTGATCCTCGGCTCGGCCGAAGGCCTGCAGGGCAGCAGCTTGAACGCCGGGAACTTCGGGATGGCCCGCCGTGTCTGGGCGGACGCCTGGATCTACCCGACCCTTCAGGACATCTGCCACGCCCTGGCCCCGCTGGTCCGGGTGCCGGCCGACGCCGAACTCTGGCACGACACCGTCGACATGCCGATCCTGCGGGAGGACGCCAAGGACGCCGCCGAGATCGTCCAGATCGAATCGGCATCCATCGGCCAGCTGGTCAGGGACGGGTTCACGGCCGAGTCGGCCAAGGCGGCGATCAAGGGCCGCGACGTGTCCCTGCTGGTCCATTCCGGGCTGGTCTCGGTCCAGTTGCAGCCGCCCGGGGCGCCACCCCCGACCGCCAACGGCCAGCAACAGCCGGCGACGACCGGGACCTAGCGATGCCGTGGCATGTGAGCAAGGGCGGCGGCAACTGCGCCGCTGGCGAGTGGGCGGTCATCAAGGACAGCGACGGCTCAACGGCCGGCCGCCACCCGACGAAAGCGAAAGCGGAGGCGCAGATGGCCGCCCTGTACGCCAACGAAACCAGCCAGCACCTCGCCTCGGCCGTCGACGTCGTCCGCGCCGTCGGCTCCAGCCCGGAACTACGCCACGACGACGCTGGCGGCCTCGGGCTGCTCGAGATCCGGTTCTCCCGCTTCGACACCTGGTACGAGGTCGACTCGCTCTGGGAGGGGCTGTTCCTGGAGCGCACCAAGGCCGGGGCGTTCAAGCAGACCATCCGCGAGGACCGCGACCGCATGCGGGTGCTGTTCGACCACGGCATGGACTTCCAGCTCGGCAACAAGGTCCTCGGCCCCATCCGCGACCTGCGCGAAGACCCCGACTCGCCGGTCGCGCAGGTGCCGCTGTTCGACACCAGCTACAACCGCGACCTCCTGCCCGGCCTCCAGGCCGGCGTGTACGGGTCCAGCATGCGGATGCGGGTCCTGGGCGAGTCCTGGGACGAGGAACCCGAGGCGTCCGACTACAACCCCAAGGCGATCCCCGAGCGGACCATCACCCGGGCCCGGGTGCTGGAGTTCGGCCCGGTCACCTTTCCAGCCAACCCCGACGCCACCGCCGAACTGGCGTCGGCCGGGGTGCGCAGCCTCACCGACAGCTTCTACGAGCGGCTACGCCACCGCGACCAGCCCGCCTACGAGGCGGCGGTCCGGGCGGCCGGCCTGCCAGCAGATTTCACCGGGCGACCCAGCCAGCGGATGGCGGGTGGCGGTGACCCGGACCCTGAGCCCGGCAGCGGCGCGGCGTCCACCCCCACGACAGCCCAGCGCGTCGACCATGACGCGCTTCGCCTGAGAGGCATCCTCAAGTGAGCTACCGCACCGCCCTCCGGGCCGCCCTCGACCGCGGCCCCGCCATCATCGGCCGCGACCGCCACGGCCGCCCCATCCACGCTATCGCCGGTGGCGACGGCCGCGACGCCACCACCACCGAGCGGGACAGCCTGCTCCCCAACACCCTGGACGACCTCAAGGGCCGCACCCCCGAGGAACTGCGCCAGCTGATCGACGTCCTCGACGCCCACCTCAAGGACCTGCACCAGACCGAGGACGGCGAGCTCCGCGACAAGAGCGCCGACGAGCAGACCGCGTTCAACACCGGCCTCGAGATCCGCGACAAGGCCCTGGCCATGATCGAGGAGCACGAGCGGATCTCGGCCATCTTCCGCCGCCGCCCCAAGGCCGTGGAGCGGGTCTACTCCAACATCCGCCACGGCCTGGAGGACACCGCCTCCGACGTGCGCCGCCTCAACAACCCCGAGGCAAGGGACCGTGCCCTGCGGGCCCTGGACGGCGACCGCTCCAGCCCGATGACCGACGACCAGCGCGCCCAGGTCGAGCGGTACATCCGCCGGGACACCGACATCGCCCGCCGGGTCATCGTCACCGAGAACGACGACTACCGGTCGGCGTGGATGAAGGCCATCGGCGACCCGCAGGGGCCGGCCATGTGGACCGACGCCGAGCGCCAGGCCATGCAGGCATGGGGCGAGTACCGGGCCATGGCCGAGAACGTCACCACCGCCGGCGGCTTCGGGATCCCGGTGTTCATCGACCCCTCGATCATCTTGACCGCCCAGGGCAGCGGGAACCCGTTCCTGACCCTGGCCCGGCAGGTCCAGGTCAACACCAACATCTGGAAGGGCGTGAGCTCGGCCGGCGTGTCGTGGGCGTTCCAGACCGAGGCGGCGGAGACCACCGACAACAGCCCCACGCTGGCCCAGCCGACGGTGACCGTCCACATGGCCCGCGGGTTCATCCCCTACTCGATCGAGGTCGGCCAGGACTACCCCGGCTTCGCCGACGAGATGTCCAGCCTTTTGGCGGCCGGCTACGACGAGCTGCTGGTGGACAAGTTCACCCGCGGCACCGGCACCGGCGAGCCCCAGGGCATCCTCACCGCCCTGTCGGCCAACACCAACGTGCGGGTCAAGGTGACCACCGCCGGCCAGCTCGGCTCCCCCGACCCCTACAAGGTGTGGGAGTCGCTCGGGCAGCGGTTCCGCCGCGGCGCATCCTGGCTGATGAGCGTGAACGTGAACGACGCGATCCGCCAG
>JBKPRV010000207.1:0-20823 GCA_046734715.1 Actinomycetota bacterium
ACCCGAGTGTGGCGAAGATCAACCCGACCTCGCCGCGGGGGAGCATGCCCAGGCCGATCAGGAGCTTGTCGCCGGGCGAGCCCCATGCACCCAGCGGGGACACCAGCTTCCCGATCGCCGCGGCCACCAGCAGCAGTGCCGCGTCCCGCAACACGCCGGAGCGCCCGAAGGCGGCGATGTCGGCGTCGATGCCGATCTGGATGAAGAACACGGGGATGAACAGATGGCCGACCGGTGCGAGCTCGCGGCGGATGACGGGGGCCTGGCCGCTCCGGCTGAGGGCGATGCCGGCCAGGAACGCGCCGATGATCGGAGCGAGCCGGGCCGCGTCGGCCAGCCGGGCGAAGGCCAGCGTGAACGCGAGCGCGAGGGCGACCAAGGTGCCGGCCGAGCGCGCCAGCCCGCTGATCGCACCGAACAGCGGCCCGCTGATCCGCAGGCCCACGACTCCGGCGAGGACGATGAAGCCGACCGCCACCGCCACGATGCCGGCCACCGACAGCGCCGACACGGATCCCTGAGTGACCAGCCGTACCACCACGGTGAGCACGACCAGGCCCATGACGTCGTCGGCCACCGCCGCGCCGAGGACGGTTCGTGCTTCGACACTCGCCAGGGCGCGCAGGTCCCCGAACACCCGGGCGGTGATGCCCACGCTGGTGGCGGTGAGCGCGGCGCCCACGAACAGGGCGGTGTCGCCGCCGGCGCCCACGGCGTGCATGGCGCCGATGCCCAGCGCCATCGGGACCATGACCCCGACCGCCGCCACCAGGAGGGAGGCGCGTCCGACCCGGCCCAGCTCGCCGAGGTCCATCTCCATGCCGACCTCGAGCAGGAGCAGAATCACGCCTATCTCGCCGAGCGTCCGGACGACCTCGTCTCCGCCGCTGACCAGGCCTAGCACCGACGGCCCGACGAGGATGCCCGCGAGGATCTCGCCCACGACGGCCGGCACGCCCAGCCGTTCGGCGACCTCGGCGGCGACCTTGGCCGCCACCAGCACGACCAGGATGTCCGTGAGGACCGATGCGATGTCCATGACTCGGCTCCCGCCGGCCGGCCCTCGGTGGAGGGTTCGGGATGGGCACGGTGGCCGGACCGTGCCCATCCCGCTCGAAGGTCAGGCCGTGACGGGTTCGGGCTCCTCCTCTCCGGCCGGCTCGGAGGCGCCGTTGCCGCTGACCGACGGGACCATGTGGAACTCCGGGTAGGCCAGGACGCCCATCTCCGGCACGTCCATTCCGGCCAGCTCCATCTCGGCCGGGGGCCGGATGCCGCCCTTCATGATGGCGTTCTGGAGCCTGAAGAAGCCGTACACCAGGCCGAACATCACGGTGCAGATGACCGCCGCCCCGATGGCCTGGGCCCCCAGCTGCTTGAGGCCGAGGGAGGCGTCATAGAAGACGCCGGTGACGCCGGACGCCGACCCGGCAGCGCCCTCGGTGGTGAGGTTCCAGCCTGCCCCGTACTTGCCGTTGGCGAACAGGCCGATGCAGAGCACGCCCCAGATGCCGTTGACGCCGTGCACGGCGATGGCACCGACCGGGTCGTCGACCTTCAGCTTCTTGTCGATGAAGTTGTAGGCGAGGATCACCAGCACCCCGGCGATGGAGCCGATGATGGCGGCCACGTACGGGTCCACGAAGGCGCACGGGGCGGTGATCGCCACCAGGCCGGCGAGCATCCCGTTGACCATCATCCCGGGGTCGGGCTTGCCGGTGCGCCACATCATCCAGAACATGGCCGCGGTCGCCCCGAAGGCGGCGGCGATGGCCGTGTTGGTGGCGACGAGGGCGAACTGGACGTCGGTCGCCGCCAGGGTCGAGGCGGCGTTGAAGCCGAACCAGCCGAACAGCAGGATGAAGCACCCGAGCGTGGCCATCGGGATGTGGTGGCCGGGGATCGTGTGGACCGAGCCGTCATTGCCGTACTTGCCGATGCGGGGACCGAGCACCAGGGCCCCGGCCAGCGCCGCGGCACCGCCCATAGCGTGCACGACCCCGGACCCGGCGAAGTCCACGTACCCGAAACCGAGGTGCAGGCTGTTGCCCAGCTGGCTCAGCCAGCCGCCGCCCCAGGTCCAAGCGCCGAACAGCGGGTAGTAGATCGCCCCGCAGAACAGACCCCACCCGACGAACGCCTTCCACTTCCAACGTTCGGCCATGGCCCCGGTGGGGATGGTGGCCGTCGTGTCCATGAACGCGACCATGTAGAGAAAGAACCCGGCCACCGCGGCGCCACCGGCCTTGCCGATGTCACCGAGCGCGAACCCGCCTTTCCACAGGAACGTCCACTCGCCACTGCCGATGAGCGCGCCTCCGACCGCGTCGTGATATCCGAAGTCGTAGCCCGGCAGCACGTAGCTGTAGCCGCCAAACATGAACGCATATCCGACAAGGAAGAACGCGACGAAACCGAGTCCGAAGATGGCGAAGTTGGTCGAGACGACGTGCGCGGCGTGCTTGGCCCGGCAGAAGCCGGTCTCGACCAGTGCGAACCCGGCCTGCATGAAGATCACCAGGACGGCGCCGATCACGATCCACAACAGGCTGGTTTGCTGGCCGAGGCTGGTAAGCCCCTGCCCGACGGTCTCCACGGTGGGCGCGTCCTGGGCGGACGCGGCGACCGGCAGCCCGACGACCAGCGCGCCGGCGAGCCCCAGCGCGACGAGAGCTTTGCGACGCATTACGAGCCCCCTTCCCACCGGAGTCCCAGCAAGCTCGTGGTGAGCATGCGTGACTTCCTTTCTCGAGGTGTCCGAGACGGCCCAATGGTCCGACTCGACCCGCAATGTAGGAACGCGCCGTAACCGTCGAATTTCGTCCGTGTGAACCAACTCGTTCGATTCCCTGACACGACGTGGTAAGGACGATGTCAGTCTTCTGACCTCTCCTGCCGGCGTGTCACCCAGAGCTGCTCCACGATGAACGAGTACGTGGATGGCTTGCCCGCTGTCTGCGCGGGCCAGGTGCAGCCCAGAGTGGCGTGCCGAGCCCGTCAGGTCAGGACTACGCGCTCGACGAGAGATCGGCGAGCCAGACTTCGAGCGCGAGCTGTCGCACTCGATCATGCGCTCCGGCGCCAAACCACCGTCCGCTACGTCCGAGAGGGGCGACCCCTGGTCCGCCAGGGCGACCCGGGCGACACCGTGCTCCTCCTCCTCGACGGCGTGGCGGCCGTCGAGGTCGACGGCGAAGTCCTCGCGCACCTGGGGCCCGGCGCCGTCCGCGGCGAGCGCGCCGCTCTCGAGGGCGGAGTCCGCACCTCGACGGTTCGGGCCGCGACCCGCTGCCGCATGGCTGCGGTCCCCAGCGCCCACCTCGACCACGATGCCCTGCTCGAGCTGCGCACCGGCCACCGCCGCGAGGAGGAGATGTCCTGATCGGACGGGCGGTCATCGGCGGCTGCTCCGGCCCCGAAGGGACAGGGTGCCACGATCGCTCGGTGCGACTGCGTCGTCGCTGGCGACACGGATGCGAAGCCGGCAGTCGGCCTTGCGGGGGTCGTAGGCGACGAGCTCGCTCACGGTCGCGCGGGTCCCGGCGGCGAGGCCCTCGGCGATGCCCAGGTGCAGCGCGCACACGGTGTCGCGGTCTGCGATCGCGCTCGTCGCGAACGGGCATCGGTGCAGGACGATCTCGGCGCCGTCTCGCACCGCCCTGACTTCGGGATCGAAGCCCTGGCGAGCCATCGCCGCGCTGATGTCGGCGACGACGTCGCGTGACGGGGACTGCACGCGGAGCTCGTCCGCGGTCGCCACCGGGTACTAGTCGTGGACCAGTCGGTAGGTGAGGAGCACGAGGTGCTCGCCGATGGTCCGGGTGCTGGTGAGGCGGAGGGGTCGGCGGACGGTGGTCGGCTCGAAGAAGCGCTCGCCCGCGCCGAGCACGACCGGGAACACCACGAGCCGGAGCTCGTCGACCAGGTCGTGCCGGAGCAGCTCCCGGCCGAGCTGGTAGCTGGCCGGGACGACGATGTCGCCGTCGATCTCCTCCTTCAGCTTCGCGACCTCGGTGGCCACGTCGCCCGTGAGGACCCGGGTGTCGCCCCAGTCGGGGTGGGTGAGGGTCCTCGACACGACGTACTTGGGCAGGCTGTTCAACCGGTCGGCCAGGGCGCCGGTTCGGGCCCGCCATCGAGACCCGAAGAACTCGTAGCTCCGCCGCCCAAGCAGCCACGCCTCGGCGGCCAGGGCGTCGTCGAGGGCGACGGCGCCCCACTCGTCGAGGTCGGTGGCCCCGAACTCCTTGAACCAGCCGCCGCGCTCGAAGCCCTCGGCCCCGTCGGGGTCCTGGACCACCCCGTCGAGCGTGACGTTCTGCGGGCCGCTCAGCACGATCCTTCCCATCGTCGTTCTCCTTGTCGTCGGCATTGGAGGATGTCGTGGGGGTAGGCGTCCGAGCCGCCGGGAACTGGGCGCTCACCGGCCGCCCAGTTCGCGGTCCCGGCGGCGTCGGTATGGGGAGGCAGTGCGACCCGGGAGCGGCAGGATGGATGGCAGGAGCATGATGACCGCCGACCTGATCACGAGAGCGAGGGGAGGGGACGGCGAGGCGTTCCGCGAGCTGGCCGAGCCCCACCTCCGGGAGCTGCGGGTGCACTGCTACCGGATGCTCGGGTCGTTCCAGGACGCCGAGGACGCCCTGCAGGCCACCCTGCTGGCGGCCTGGCGGGGCCTCGGTGGGTTCGAGGGCCGGGCGTCGCTGCGCACCTGGCTGTACCGGATCGCCACCAACCGCTGCCTCGACGCCCGCCGGGCGGCCGGCCGGCGCCCGGCCCGGGAGTGGGACGTGCCCGGCGTCGATCCGGTGGAGCCGACCCGGCTCGGCGAGGTCGTGTGGCTGCAGCCGTTCCCGGACGACCTGCTGGAGGGGGCGATCGGCGCCCCGCCCGGCCCGGAGGCCCGCTACGAGCAGGCCGAGTCGGTCTCGCTCGCCTTCGTCGCCGCCCTCCAGGTCCTGCCTCCCCGCCAGGTGGCGGTCCTGATCCTGCGCGACGTCCTCGGGTTCCACGCCGACGAGGTGGCCGGGATGCTCGACACCACGGTCGACTCGGTGACCAGCGCCCTCAAGCGGGCCCGGGCCGCACTGGAGCGCCGGCTGCCACGTCCCGCCGCCGGCCACGAGCCGCCGCCCGCCCCCGGTTCACCGTCCGAGGAGGCGCTCGTGGCCGGCTTCGCCCGGGCCTGGGAATCCGCCGACCTCGACGCGCTGGTGGCCCTCCTGACCGACGACGTCTTCATCTCCATGCCGCCGATCCCCTTCGAGTACGAGGGCCGCGACGTAGTCGTCCGCTTCTGCGCCGGCCTGTTCGACGCCGGCCGGCGGTTCGACCTGGTGCCGACCCGGGCGAACGGTCAGCCGGCGTTCGGCGCCTACCTCCGGGCCCCGGCCGGTATGCGCCACGGGACCGGCCTCTATGTGCTCACGCTGGCCGGTGACGGCCGGATCGCGGCGATGACCCGCTTCGACACCACGGTGCTGCCGTGGTTCGGGCTCCCGCGGTCGCTGCCCGACCGCCGCGACCCGCCGTCGGGGATCATCGAACGCGCCTGAGCCGGCTCGAACCCGCGGCCTTCCCCCTGGGAGGCCGTTGCAGCGCTCGCTGCCGTGGGCGGGCGGTCCTAGGCTCCGCAGCCAGCCGGCCGGGAGGTGCGCATGGGCAACGAGGTGATGGACGAGGTCGACGGCTGGGCCGGGCGGGCCGAGCGGATCGCCGTGGCCGGCGAGCAGGTGGCCCTGGTCGACGTGGCGCCCGACAAGCCCGGCGGGGCGCCCCCGCTGCTCGTCGTGCACGGCTTCCCCACGTCGTCGATCGACTTCTCCCCGGTGGTCGGGCGGCTGGCTGCCGAGCGCCGGGTCGTGTTGGTGGACCTGCCGGGGTACGGCCTGTCGGACAAGCCCGACCGGCCGTACTCGCTGTTCGGGCAGGCCGACGTGGTCGACGCGGTGGCGCGGGACCGGGGCCTGTCCGAGGTCGACCTGCTGACCCACGACATGGGCGACTCCGTCGGCGGCGAGCTGCTGGCCCGGACGATCGCCGGGGAGTCGCCGCTGCGGGTCCGGCGCCGGGTGCTGACCAACGGGTCGATCTACCTGGACATGGCGCACCTCACCGACGGCCAGAAGTTCCTCCGTTCGCTGCCCGACGAGATGCTGCCCGAGGGCGGTGGACCCGACGCCGAGGCCCTGGCCGCCACCCTGGCCGCGCTCTGCGCCCCCACGCCACCGGTGGCCGGGGCCGCCCGCCACCTCCGCGCCGGCGCCGAGCTCGTCGTGCGGGCCGGTGGGGTGCGGCTGCTGCCCCGCCTGATCCGCTACCTCGACGAGCGCGCCCGGCACGAGCACCGCTGGACCGGCGCCATCGAGTCCCACCCGGCACCGCTCACCGTGGTGTGGGGCCGGGGGGACCCGATCGCCGTGCCCGCCATGGTCGACCGGCTCGTGACCCGGCGACCCGCCGCCGTCACCTGGCTGGAGGCGGGTCACTGGCCGATGCTCGAGCAGCCGGGACAGTTCGCCGACGCCGTGCTGGCGGCGCTGGACGGATGACGCGCCGATCACCTTCATCGGGGACCCGGCGCGTGCTGGCCGTCCTCGCGGCCGTGGCGGTGGTCGCGGCCGTGGCGGTCGGGGCCATCCTCGTCGCGCAGGACGGCGACGAAGAACGGACGGAGACCCCGCCGCCGTCGACGTCGGAGCCGGCGATCCTGCCGCTGTTGGGCTCCCCGGGCCGCGTGCCCGAACAGGCCGCTCTGGCGGTGAAGATCGACAACACCGAGCGCGGCCGGCCGCCGGCCGGGCTGACCCAGGCCGACGTGGTCTTCGAGGAGATGGTGGAGGGCGGGCTGACGCGCCTGCTCGCGGTGTACCAGTCGCAGGACGCCGACACCGTCGGCCCCGTGCGCTCCGCCCGCTCCTCCGACCTGCCCATCCTGGCCGAGCTGGGGCGACCGCTGTTCGCCTGGTCCGGCGCCAACCCCACCTTCGCCGCCGCGGTGCGGGCGGCGGACATAGTCGACGTCGGCTTGGCGGCGGCACCCGACGCCTACCGGCGGGCCGACGATCGGCGGGCCCCTTACAACCTCTTCGCCGCACCGGAGCGGCTCCGCGAGGCCGGAGCCCATGACGCGGCGTCGGCGATCCCGCCACCCGCGCTGTTCTCCTACCGCGACGCAGGCGCCCCCCTGTCCGGGCCGGGCGCCGCGCCGGCGGGCGGCTTCCGCACCACGGGAGCGGGACCGATCAGCACCCGGATCGAGTGGTCGTGGAACCCGGGCCCGGCCGGCTGGGAGCGCAGCCAGAACGGCACGCCGCACGTCGACAGTGACGGCGAGCAGGTGTCGGCCGCCAACGTGATCATCCGGTTCACGCCCTACGGGGACAGCGGCGTACGCGACTCGACGGGCGCCGTCGTGCCCGAGGCCCTGTCGGTCGGCGAAGGCGACGCCTGGCTGCTCAGCGGCGGCCAGGCGCAGCAGGGACGCTGGCACAAGGCGGCCACCGACGCCCCCACCACGTACACCGACGCGGCCGGGGCGCCGCTGCGACTCGCGCCCGGACCGACCTGGGTGGAGGTCGTGCCCCCGGGCACCGGCGAGCTGTTCTGACCGCGTGACGGCTCGGACACGGCCCCGGGTTCGGGCGACGGGCAATACTGGGCCGGTGACGGCGCCACGAGCCTTGCGGCTCGGCGGGACGGACTACCCGGTGCTGCTGCCGAGCCTGCGCGACCCTCGCCTGCATCTCGCGGGCGTGATCGTGTCGTTGCAGGTCCTGGGCCAGGTCGCCTTCGACTTCCGGCTGTCGATCGCGCAGATCCTGATCTCGATCCTCACCTGTGCCGTGCTCGAGATGGCGATCACGTTCCGGCGCCAGAGGGTGGTCATGTGGCCGGCGAGCGCGATGCTCACCGGCAACGGGGTGGCGTTCATCCTCCGCGTGCCGGGCACGGAGCACGGTGACTGGTGGAGCCTGCACGGGTGGTGGATCTTCGCGGGGACGGCGGCGATCTCGCTGCTGTCGAAGTACGTGATCCGCTTCCGGGGCCGGCACGTGTTCAACCCGTCCAACTTCGGGCTGGTCGTGTGCTTCCTGCTGCTCGGGCCCGCCCGGGCCGAGCCGCTCGACTTCTGGTGGGGGCCGATGTCGGTGTGGCTGGCGCTGGCCCTCACGCTGATCGTGGCCGGCGGCTTCGCCATCCTCCGCCGGCTCCACCTGCTGGGCGTCGCGATCAGCTTCTGGTTGGTCTTCTCGGCCGGCCTGGCGGTGCTGGCGACCACCGACCACGCCATGACCGCGCGCTGGCACCTCGGCCCGATCACCGGGGCGGAGCTGTGGCGGGTGCTCGTGTTCTCCCCCGAGATCCTCGTGTTCCTGTTCTTCATGATCACCGACCCGAGGACGGTGCCCGGGTCGCAGCCGGCCCGGCGGGCCTTCGGCGCCGCCATCGGCCTCCTGGCGGTGCTGCTGATCGCCCCGCGGACCAGCGAGTTCGCCACCAAGGTGTCGGTGCTGGCGGCGCTCGCCCTGGTGTGCGCGGCGCGACCGGTGATCGAGCTGGTGCTGGCGGCGGAACGGACGCGCCCGGCCGTGGATCGCACCCGCCTACGGATCCAGGCCGCCGGGCGCGCCGCCGTGGGTGCCGGCACCGCCGCCGCCGTCGTCGCCTCGGTGGGCATCGTCCTCGTCGCCGGGATCGCGGCGGACCCGCGCGTGGGCCAGGCCAGCGTGGGCGCCCCGTCCGCCGGCGAGCTGCCCGAGGTGGAGATCCTGCCCTCCCACGGTGTCGCCACCCGGCTCGACCGCGCCACGGCCGACCAGATCGTCCTGGCCACCCTGACGTGGGTCGGTGTCCCGGCCGGCGAGGTCGACCACGCCCGGGTGTCCCTCGAGCCCGGCGAGGGGCAGGGTCCGCCGATCGCCGTCGCCACCCTCGTCGGGTCACAGCCGCTGCGGTTCGAGCGCACCTTCGAGCTCTCTCTCGGCGACGGCGGGTTCGCCGTCCGGCGCGAGCTGGACCCGTCGACCCCGCCGCCGGCCGCCGCAGAGCCTCCGGCGGCCTTGAACCCGGTGGGCTTCGTGGCGCCGCAGCTGCACGACGTCGCCGGCGACGTGGGCCTGGGGTTCCGCCACGGGGCGTTCCGCTTCTCGGCCGGACCGGGTGACCCGGAGGCGATGATGGGTGGAGGGGTCTGCTGGCTCGACTACGACGCCGACGGGTGGCTCGACCTGTTCGTGGTCAACTCGTACGCCGAGCGGGACGTCGCCCGGTGGCGGGAAGCGGGCGACCTGCCGCGCAGCGCCCTGTTCCACAACGACGGAGGGACGTTCACCGACGTGAGCCGAGGGTCGGGGGCCAACCTGGCGCTCCGCGGCAACGGCTGCGTGGCCGCCGACGTCGACCTGGACGGCCGCATGGACCTCTACGTCACGTCGTCCACCTACGACGCCCTGCTGTGGAACCGGGGAGACGGGACCTTCAGCGAGATGGCGCGGTCGGCGGGCATCGACAGCTACGGCTGGCACGCCGGCGCGGCCGTGGGCGACCTGAACGGCGACGGGCTCCCGGACATCGTCGTCACCGGGTACACCGACCCGAACGCGCCGATCCCCGACGCCATCGTCGGGTACCCCACGAACCACCGCGGCGTGCGCGACCTCCTGTACCTCAACCTGGGAACCGACCCGAGCGGCCGGCCGCGCTTCCGCGAGGTGGGCGAGCTCGCCGGCCTCGACGCGGGCGAGCCGGAGCACGGCCTCGGCGCCGTCGTGACCGACCTCGACGGGGACGGCCGCCTCGACGTGTACGTGGCCAACGACGAGGACCCGAACCGCCTCTACCGGAACCAGCCCTGGCCCGGAGGCGTCGCCTCGGACCCGGCGGGCCTCGGGTTCCGCCTGCGGGACCAGGCGGAGGACGCCGGCGTCGCGGACGACCACGCCGGGATGGGCATCGCCGCCGCCGACTACGACGACAACGGCCTGACTGACCTGTTCGTCTCCAACTCCCGGGGCCAGGGCCACGCCGTCTACCGGGGGAGGCCGGCCGGCTACACCGACTCCCGCAACGACTTCGCCGACATCGAGGCACTCACGGGGTGGGGCGACTCCTGGATCGACCTGGACCTGGACACCGACCTCGACCTCGTCCTCGCCAACGGCGACATCCCCGTCACCAACCTGGCCGACGACGCCGAACCGATCCAGGTCCTCGAGAACCAGTCGACCGCCGCCGCGCCGCAGTTCGCGGACCTCGGGCTCCGGGCCGGCCATCAGGACCGGCTGCAGACCAACGGGCGCGGTCTCGCAGCCGCCGACTACGACAACGACGGCGACCTGGACATCGCCATCAACTCCATCGGCGGCCCGCTGATCCTGCTCGAGAACACCACCAGCGGCGGCAACTGGCTCGCTGTCCGGCTACCCGGCTTCCAGCCCGGGGCCCGCGTGACCGCCGTGCTGCCCGACGGCCGCGAGCTGATCCGCCAGGTCCAGGCAGGCGGCAGCTACCTGTCCTCCGAGGACCCCCGCCTGCTCTTCGGTCTCGGCGACGCGCCCCGCGTGGTGACCCTCGTGATCCAGTACCCCGACGGCACCCAGGCCCACCTCCAAGACGTCACCGCCAACCAACTGGTCGACGCGCCCCGGCCCCCTGCCTAGGGTGCTCACCTAGGCTCGGGCGCGATGAGCCGCACCGGAACGGACATGGTCGAGATCGCCGCCAACGGGCTGACGTTCCGGGCGCGGGTGGCCGGTCCCGAGGACGGGCGGGTCGTGCTCCTGCTGCACGGGTTCCCGCAGACCTCACGCTGCTGGGCGGCGCAGCTCGACGCCCTCGCCGCCGCCGGCCATCGGGCCGTCGCGGTCGACCAGCGCGGCTACTCCCCCCGTGCCCGGCCCGACGACCCCGCGGCCTACGCCATGGCCCATCTGGTCGACGACGTGCTCGGCATCCTCGACGCGCTCCACACGGACCAGGTCGACCTGGTCGGCCACGACTTCGGCGGCTCGGTGGCCTGGACCGTGGCCGGCCACCACCCCGGCAAGGTCCGCACGCTCACCATCGCGTCGACGCCCCACCCCCTGGCCTTCGTCCGTGCGTACCAGGGGCGTGCGGCAGCCGCCGGGCAGGGAGCCGAAGGCGGAGCCTCGTCGGACCAGAACCAGCGCTCGGGCTACATGCGCGCCTTCCGCGAGGCCCCACGGGGTCAGATCGAAGCCCAGCTGCTGGCCGACAATGCCGCCGGGCTGCGCCAGGCCTACGCCGGCCTCCCCGAGGCCTCGATCGCCGCCCACATCGAGGACATGTCCGCCCCCGGCGTCCTCGTCGCCGCGGTCGACTGGTACCGGGCCATGTCGGCCAAGGCCAGCGTCGCGGTCCCACCCTGCCCCGTCCCGACGCTCTACGTCTGGAGCGACGCCGACCCATCCATCGGCCGCGCCGCCGCCGAAGCCACCGAGGGCAACGTCACCGGCCCCTACGACTTCGTCGTCCTCGAAGGCATCAGCCACTGGATCCCCGAGCAGGCCGCCCCCACGTTCACCCCCCTCCTACTCACCCACCTCGCCGCCACACCCTGGCCGTGAACCGGGACGCCGCGGGACGCGTCCAGGCACGCCGACGGCACGCCCACGCCGTCGCGGGGCTCGGGGGCCGGTAGCGCGCCTTCGGGGCGGATCAGGCCGATCATTGATCGGTGCAGGCGACCACCGCGCTGACATCGCCCGCGACAGTTCCGCACGCGATGAAGTCGAACGCGGCCTGCGTGCTGAACCCCGGTCCCGTGTTCGTCGCCCGGCACGGGAAGTCACCACCCGACACCAGCGATACCTGGACCCGGCCGAGCGCGGGGTCCTGGTAGAAGATCGGGCCGCCCGAGTCACCGTTGCAGGTGCCGTTCTCGTCCTTGGCGATGTTCATCGACAGCCTCAGCACATCGTTCACGGGATTGTGCGCGTTGTAGGTGAGGCCCTCGGCGATGTACCGGATGAGGAACTTCGACGTGTTGGTACCCGACGGATCGGCGGGCCCGGTCTCCTGCCCAGGGATCGGGAACTTCTCGCCCGTCCCGTAGCCGACGGCCGTGAACGACAGGTTGTTGGTCGGGTTCCTGACGCTGCTGACCACCCGCGACAGGTATCCCGGGTCGGGTGCGATCTGGACGGGCGCCAGCGCGCCCCAGCGCTCGGTGATCGTCTGGCCGACGCCGTTCTCGGCACCGGCCGGGAACACGACCAGCCCGTAGTCGAACGTCTCGAAGGGAGCGTCCTTGGCCGGGAAGCTGATCGGAACCCCACCCCTGACATAGAACGTGGCGTTGGTCGTCGTCCCGTTGACCTGGTTGTTCTGGTCGAACGACACGCCGACGGAATCCAGGGTGCCCGCGGCGATCTCGGCAGCCCACGCGTCGGTGCAATGCGCGGCCGTCAGGATCACGACCTTGTCCGCATCCCGTTGGAGCAAGCTCCCGCTGCAGCTGACACGCGCCAGGTTCTGGGCCTCCACGATGCCCCGGACGGACGCGACGTTCGGATGCTCGTTGTTGACGTCTTCTCTGCCCCAGGTGATGGCACCGGCGCTCGTCGACATCCCGACGACCGAAGCGACGACGACCAACGGCAGGATGAGCTTCGTCCTCACACGATCCTCCCCCCGGGGGGCTCGCGGTCCCCTCGCGGCGACCGTACCACCAGCAGCCGGCCGGGATGCCCAGGTGGGATCGGTCTTCCTCGGCGGTCCCCATGGCCTCGGCCCATCGGGTAGAACCGAGGCCCATGCGAGTCGACCGCCGCCACCCCGCCCCCGCCATCATCCTGCTCCTCGTGGCGCTCGTCGCCACCGCCATCACCGGGACCGGCACCGCGGCGGGTGCTCCGGGCGCGCCGCCGCCACGTCCGCTGCGCGTGGCCACGTTCAACATCCACCACGGCGTCGGGCTCGACAACGTGCTCGACCTCGAGCGCATCGCGGGCACGGTCGAGTCGACGGGAGCGGAGGTGGTCGGCCTGCAGGAGGTCGACGTGCACTTCGGCGCGCGCAGCAACTTCGTCGACCAAGCGAACTGGCTGGCCGACCGGCTCGGCATGTACGTCGTGTTCGGCGCCAACCTCGACTTCGCCCCCCCGACCGCCGGTGCGCCGCGGCGCCAGTACGGCACCGCCATCCTGTCGGAACACCGCATCAGCGAATGGACCAACACGCTGCTCCCCCACCCGGAGGGTGGCGAGCAGCGCGGGCTCCTCGAGGCCCAGATCAGGGTGCGCGGCCTACCCGTGCGCGTCTACAACACGCACCTGCAGCACAACTCGCAGGTGGAGCGGCTGGCGCAGATCGCGGCCATCCGCGCCATCCTCGACGACGTCGACGAGTCGGTCGTCGTGCTCGGCGACCTGAACGCCACACCGGACTCGCCCGAGATCGCGAACCTCACCGACGACCTGGTCGACGCCTGGGTGACCGCCGGCGTCGGCGACGGCTTCACCTACGACGCGGCCACGCCGCACGCCCGCATCGACTACGTCATGTCCTCGAACGACGTGGTAGCCCGCACCGCAGCGGTGGTGACGAGCGACGCCGCGGACCACCTGCCCGTCGTCGTCGACCTCGGACTCCCGGGTGGCGGCGTCGTGCGCTGACACGACATCTAGTTCGTCCGGGCACGGACGTGGCCCCGGCCGGAGCCCACCGCCGCGGAACCTGACGCCCGGCATGCACCGCCGGGAGTGGGAGTGCCTCATCCACCATTGGATGGGGTCGACGGTCGTCGTCCGCTGACGATCCCATGACCGCGGGCCGCGAGGTTCAGGTGCGAGTCAGGCGTGCCTTGTTATGCCTGTTCGTGGCCTCGCGGTGTGCGGGGCGATTGTTCGAAGGGGAAAGGCCATGCGCTACAAGCCTCTGTTGTTCGCCCCTTTGCTGTTGGGAGCCGCCGCGGTGGTGGTCCCGAACGTGGCCCAGGGAAGTGAGAAGCCGCAGCCGTTCGACGATGCGCGTTTGGAGATCGAGCTCAACTCCACCGACGGCGACGCCGGTCTGCAGATCTTCGCCGACTCCGACAACGAGTGGAAGCGGTTCGAGATCTTCCGGCCCGGCGGCGAGAAGATCTTGGACATCTCGGCCAGCGGGGTGCTGAGGGACTTCGGGCTCAGTGAGCTGTTCTCCGAGAGCAGCGAGCCGCCCTTCACCGAGTTGCCGTTCGCGGAGTTCAAGGACCTGTTCCCGGCCGGGAAGTACCGCTTCGAGGGCGAGACCACCGACGGCCACGAGCTGGCATCCACGGTGCGGTTCTCGCACCAGATCCTCACCGCACCGGTGTTCGTCCAACCGACCGACGGCGGAACGCTACCGGTCGACGACGCGGTGATCCGGTGGCAGCCGGTCAGCGGCGCGGTCGACTACGAGGTCATCGTCACGCAGGACAGCGACGAATCCCGGGTGATGGACACGACGATGTCGCCCGATCAGACCAGCATCACCGTGCCCGCCGAGTTCCTCGAGCGCGGCGCCTCCTACAAGATCGAGGTCCACGCCTCACACTCCAGCGGCAACCGGATCTTCACCGAGATCGGCTTCACCGCCACCTGATCTCTAGCCCGCCGGTCGACGCTCCAGGCTCGCCGAGTAGCTCGGTGGACCGACTCGACGACCGATGTGGCACCGAGCCGGCCGCCGCCACCTTCACACCGCTCCTCCTCACTCACCTCGCCGCCACACCCTGGCGCTGAGCCCCGACGAGGCGGCCGTCGTCGAGGGTGAGGATCTGGTCGGCGCGGGCGAGTGCCGCCGCGCTGTGAGACACGACGAGGCAGGTAACGCCGTCGCGCCGGGCGAACAGCCGGGCCCACAGCTCCGCCTCCGTCGCGGCGTCGAGGGCAGAGCTCAGATCGTCGAAGAGGAGGAGCTCGGCCTGCCCCAGGAACATCCGCGCCGCGGCGGCGCGCTGAACCTGCCCGCCGGAGAGCTTCACGCCGCGCGGCCCGACGCGCGTGTCGAGGCCGCGCTCGAAGCCGCTGACGTCGTCGTCGAGCACGGCCGCCGCCAGAGCCTCGGCGACCGTATCGGCGTGCTCCTGCCGGCCGAGCAGCAGGTTGTCGCGCAGCGCTTCGCTGAACAGCCGCGGCACCTGGGGCGTGAAGGCGCACCGGGGCGGCACCAGGAAGGTGTCCGGCCGGACGAGGACACGGCCATTCCAGCGCACCTCGCCCGCGGTGGGGAGCAGGCCGAGCACGGCGTGGAGCAGCGTCGTCTTCCCGGCGCCGATACGGCCGGTGACGACTGTGAAGGAGCCGCGCTCGAGGGTCAGCGACACGTCCTCGATGCCGCGCCCGCTCGCCGGATGGCGACACGTGAGGCCCGCCACCTCCAGCCGCTCGAGGGGTTCCCTCGCCGGCGGCGGATCGACCGCCGGCAGCTCCCGCCGCAGGTAGACCGGCGCGGGAGCGACGACGGCCTCCCGGGGGTCGCCGGGCATGAGCGCGTGCATCCGGTCGACGGACACCTCGGTGCGCTTGAGCTCGGTGATCACCCGTCCGATCTCGGCGGGCAGGAAGGTGAGCTGGCCGAGAAAGACGACGAACAGCGCGATGTCGCCGACCGTGAACGCCCCGGACCGGATGCGGGCCGCACCGAGGAGCAGCACGGCGCCGGTGCTGACGTGCACGAGGCCCCAGTTCGTCGAGTTGAGGGTCTCGGCGAAGACGCGGTCGCGCAGCGACAGCCGTCGGCGGGTCTCGCCGATGTCGGTGAGTCGCCCGACCACCCGCTCCCGGGCGCCGGCGATGCGCACCGCGAGCTGGGCGTTGACCACCTCGCCGAGGAAGCGGCTCAGGCTGGTGGTGGAGTCGAGGGCGGCGGCGCCGTAGCGGCTTGCCCGGGTCCCGAGCGCATCAGTCACGAGCGTGGTGGCGACCACGGGTGCGAAGGCGGCTGCCGTGAGCAGCGGATCGATCCGCCACATCACGACCGCGGCCACGACCCCGAAGGCGGCCCGGCCGATCAGGTCGCAGACGCCGTCCATGGAGCCGAGGGTGATCGCCGGTGGGTCCGAGCTGAAGCGGCTGATGGCGTCGCCCGGTGGCACGGTGAGGCCGTGCGCGCCGAACCCTCGGAGGATCCCGGCGAACATGTTGCGCTGGAGGAGCGTGTGGGTCTTGTAGGAGAACCCGCTCCAGGCCCGGGAGAGGGCCATCTCGGTGACGACCTCGGACAGCTGGAGGGCGACGAGCACCGCCAGCACCGTCCACACGCCCGCGCCCCCGTCGCCCGCCAGTGCGTCGAAGAACGACTGGGCGGCCAGCCCTAGCGCCAGAGGCAGGACGCAGAACAGGACGATGGCGAAGGCGGTGCACGGCCCGAAGTAGCCGGCGGTGAACCGGATGAGCGTGCGGACGTGCTTCACGCCAGCACCTCCCCCCGGCCGGACCGCTGCAACGCGGCGAGCCGCGAGTCGGGATCGGCGGCCAGCTCGTCCCGCCGGCCCAGCTCCGCGACGCGCCCGCGGTCGAGGACCAGCACGACGTCCGCCCGGTCCACCGTCGCCAGCCGGTGGGCGATAATGATCCCCGTCCGGCCCGCGAGCAGCTTGATCACTGCCCGCTCCACCAGCTGCTCCGTGTGCGGGTCGAGGCGCGACGATGCCTCGTCCAGCACCACCACGCCGGGGTCCTTCAGGAAGACCCGGGCCAGCGCCACCAGCTGGGACTCTCCGGCGGACAGCCCGCGGACGCCCGCACCGACCATCGTGTCCAACCCGTCGGGCAGCTCGTCGAGCCAGGGGCCGAGAGCGAGCGACTCGAAGACCTCCACGAGCCGTGCATCCCCGACGGTCGAGTCATAGAGCGTGACGTTGTCGCGTAGCGTGCCCGCGAACAGCTGCACGTCCTGGGTGACGAGCGCGACGCGCCCCCGCAGGTCGTCGAGGCCGACCTGGCGGACGTCGACGCCACCGAGCCGGATGGAGCCGTCGCTGACGTCGTGCAGCCGTAGCAGCAGCCGCGAGATCGTCGTCTTCCCCGAGCCGGTGCGGCCCAGCAAGCCGAGCACCTGACCAGGCTCCAGCCGCAGCGACACGTCGCTCAGCACCGGCTCGGCGTCGTACGCGAACGAGACGTGGTCGAGCTCGAGGGACAGCGCGCCGGCGGGGACCGGCACGCCCTCACCGTCGACCACGCGGGGCGAGGTGGCGAGCAGCTCCCGCACCCGGACGATCCCGCCGCTCGCCTGCTGGAGGCTGTTCATGTGCCGCGACAGCCGCTCGATGGGGTCTCGCAGCATGGTGGTGTAGCGGACCACCATGAACACCGCCCCGACGGTGAGCGCGCCCCGGTCGTGGAGCACGACCCCGAGGGCCAGCGACGCGCCTGCGCCGGCGACGAACATGGTGTTGATCGCGTTCGTGAAGATCGACGCGGCCAGCACCGAGCGTCGTCCGGTGTGGAACCGGTCCCGGAGCCGCTCGTGGAGGCGCCGCATGGTGTAGCCGTCAGCGCCGTTGGCCTTGATGTCAGGCAGGCCCGCCAGGCGTTCCTCCAGGAAGGCGCTGAGATCGGCGCTGGCGAGCCGGGCTTCGCGGGCGCGGCTGCCGACGAACCCGCCGCCGCGGGTCATGTAGACGGCAGCCCCGACGGCGAAGCCGGTGAGCAGGGCGCCGATCCGCCAGTCCTGGCGCCACAGGACGACAAGCACGCCGACGAGGAGCAGCGCGCTGCCCGCCACGTGGACGACGAACCGGGCGAAGAAGCCGGCGATGGCCGACACGTCGCCGTCGATCCGCTCGATGAGCTCGCCCGAGCCGTGCTCGGCGTGGAACGAGTCGTCCAGCATGAGCAGGTGCCGTGTCAGATCGGCCCGCAGTGTGTTGGTGGTCCGCCAGCCGACGTCCTCGGCCACGTAGGTCTCGGCGACCACGGACACCTGGGTGAGCAGCGCCACGGCGAGGAAGGCGGCGGCGATCCCCACGAGGGTCGACGTCGGCGTCCCGGCCTCGGCGCGGTCGATGAAGATACCGAGGAGGTAGGGGTTGGCCAGTCGCAGCCCGATCCCCGTCATGAGGAGGAGGGCGAGCAAGGACAGGCGCGACCGCTGGGGTCGCAGGTAGGTCGCGACGAGGTCGCGATCGAAGTTCGGTAGCACAGGGCGCTCCTGAGGTCAGCACGAGAACGAGGCAGGGTCTGGTGCTGTCCAGGCCGCCCGCGCCGGCGCCGCGCTGTGCGCTACATGGCGGGCGCGTTGGCAGCGGCGGGGGCCTGGACGGAGCGCGCTGGCATGTTTCCGACCTCCCTATCTCCCGACTGCTGGCGGCACGCTACGAGACCCACGGCCACCTCGCACGGGATTATCCGATCGCGGATCCCGCCGCCCCGCACCTGGGGGTCGTTGTTGATGACCTCCAGGGCGCCGGCCATGACCTCGGCTCCCCGGAATGTCGCGGCCGTTAGCCTCGTGGCCCATCGTGGAGACGTTCCTGCACGCGCCCGATGTCCGGCGCCGGCTGGCCGCGTGGACGGCGATGTCCGTCGCCGTCCTCGTCGTCGTCGGGATCGTCGTGATCGTGCTCGTCTACCCCTGGTACGTGCTGCGGCTGATCCCGTTGGTGTTCGTGGCGTTGCTCGGCGCCTGGCACGCCTTGACGCGCGTCGGTCGCCGGCGGGTGGTCGGCCTCGCCGTGTCGTTGGCCGCGCTGGTGGCCATCGTCGGCGTGGCGCTGTTCGACGGGCTGGGGGTCACCCTGCTGGTGGTGCTCACCCTCGGGTTCCTGGCCTTGAGCGCCGGGCTGGCCCGGTTCGCGCTCGGCTACGACATGGCGACGCTCCGTGGGCGCGACGCCGCGGGGGAGCCGGTGCCGGCCGCCACCGATGGCGTCCTGATCATGAACCTGAAGTCCGGAGGCGGTAAGGCGGAGCGGTTTCAGCTCCAGGCCGAGTGCCGTGAGCGAGGGATCGAGCCCGTGGTGTTGCACCCCGGCGACGATCTGACCCAGCTGGCCCACGACGCCATCGATCGAGGGGCCGATGTGATCGGGATGGCCGGAGGAGACGGGTCGCAGGCGCTCGTCGCCTCGGTGGCGAGCGAGCGGAACGTCCCGATGGTGGTCGTGCCGGCGGGGACCCGCAACCATCTCGCCCTCGATCTCGGGCTGGATCGGGATGACGTCGTGGGCGCGCTCGACGCGTACGGCGAGGCGGTGGAACGCGCCGTCGACGTTGGCGACGTGAACGGCCGAGCCTTCGTCAACAACGTGTCGCTCGGCCTGTACGCCACGATCGTGCGCTCGCCCGACTACCGCGACGCCAAGGTGGACACCACGTTGGCCACGATTCCCGCGGTGTTGGGGCCGAGCACCAAACCGTTCGACCTCCGGTTCGTCGACGGGGAGGGCGGGCGCCACGACGGCGCTCATCTCGTCCAGGTGTCCAACAACCCCTATGGCGCAGGGGGGTCCCGGCCGCGCCTGAACAGCGGGCAGTTGGGCATCATCGCGCTGGAGATCCAGAACGACCGCGCCGCGGCCGCCTTCGCCGCCGCGCTGGCCATCGGCCACCCGGTGAGGTTCGCGGGCCTGCTCACGTGGGTGACGGAAGCGTTCGAGATCACGTCGGGCGGTGTGATCCCGGCCGGGGTCGACGGCGAGTCGCTCGACCTCGAGCCCCCGCTCCGGTTCTCGATCCGATCCCGCCCGCTCCGGGTGCGCGTTCCCCGGCACGCCATCGGGGTGTCACCTGCCGCCCGCGCCTTCCGTTGGCGGTCGGCCACTCGTGCGGTCTGGGACACCGCGCTCGGGCGGCCCGCGGCGCCGCGGCTCTCCTGATCGCCTGACATCGGTCGCCGTGAACGACTCATCGCGGCCATCGGGGAGGTCGCCTACCGTAGCCCTGGTGACCAGCTCTTGGGACATGCGCACGGCGTTCGGGCGCTCACTGGCGGGCGGCGTGTTGGAGATCGGGCCCGGCCACGTGCCGTTCCCGGTCGCAGCCGGCGTCCGCGTGACCTACGCCGACCGCAGCATCGAGGGCGGGCGGGATGCCAACTTCCCGGAGCTGATCGGCCAACCCCACGGTCCCGACGCCCAGGTCGACCTCGACCTCGACCTGGACGGGCTACGGGCGTTCCCGGACGCGTCGTTCGACGGCGTCGTGGCGAGCCACCTGGTCGAGCACCTCGCCAACCCCGTCGCGGCCCTCGTCGAGTTCTGGCGCGTGCTGCGGCCGACGCCTGGTCCTGCTGGTGCCCGACCGCGATCACATCGACGCGGGGCGCGCTCCCACCCCGTTGGCCCACGTGCTCGACGAACGCCGCCACGGCGTGACGCAGGTCGACGACGCCCACATCCGCGAGTTCTGCGCCGCGCTCTACGCCGGGCCGGTGATCCATCCCCCCGAGGTGCGGGCCTGGCACGATCCCGAGCGGCTGGACGGCGAGCGCCTCGACCTCCATCGTCGGCGCACGATCCACGTGCACTGCTGGTCCCCCGAGGAGTTCGCGACCCTCCTCGTCGGCGTCGTCGCGTCCGGGCTGGGCGCCTGGACGCTCAGCGACCTGTACCTGCGCGACGACCTCGACGCAGAGGACGGCATCGAGTTCGGCCTCGTGCTCGAGCGGCCGCCGGTCGTGAGGGGCGACGCGATGGCGCAGGCGGCGGCCTTCGCGACTGAATGGGCGGCCGCGGTCGCCTCGAACCCTCGCCGCGACCCGGCCCGCCTGGTGCGGTTCGCTGCGGCCATCCGTCGCGACCTGGAGAGCGGGCCCGACGAGGCGGCGGTCACGGTGCTCGGGGCCGTCCTCGCTCCGCTGGTCGAAGAGATGGCGCGGCTCCGGGCCCAAGGG
>JBKPRV010000208.1:0-3965 GCA_046734715.1 Actinomycetota bacterium
CTTCGGCGAGGCCGACTCCTTCGTGCTCGCCGCCATGGCGGACCGCTACGGCGACTCCATCGAGATCGTCGACCGCGACAGCGAGTCGGACGCGGGCCGCGCCGGGGAGGTGGCCCAGGAGCTCATCAGCGAGGGCGTCGACCTCATCCTCGTGTCCTCGACCCCGGACACCACGGTGCCCGTGGCCAGCGCCTGCGACCTCGGCGAGGTGCCGTGCATCTCGACCGTGGCGCCCTGGCAGCCGCACTACCTGGGCACGGGCGGCGAGCTCGGCCCCGATGTCGAGGAGCCGGAGCAGGCGTCGGCCTACAACTG
Source organism: Actinomycetota bacterium (assembly GCA_046734715.1). Lineage (GTDB taxonomy): Bacteria > Actinomycetota > Acidimicrobiia > Acidimicrobiales > VFJN01 > ZC4RG19. The sequence continues at coordinate 316 of JBKPRV010000208.1, forward strand.
GCACTTCTTCTGGGGCCTGGAGGACGTGATCGAGAACTTCATCGCCCTGTGGGAGCAGGCGGGCGTGGCCAAGGTGGTGGGCGGCCTGTGGCCCAACGACCCCGACGGCAACGCCTGGAGCGACGCGAACGTCGGCTTCCCGCCGGCGCTGGAGGCCGCGGGCTTCACCGTGGTCGACCCCGGGCGCTTCCCGCTCGACACCCAGGACTTCAGCTCGCAGATCGATCAGTTCCGGGCGGCCGGTGTCACCATCGTGTCGGGGGTGGTGCCCCCGCCGACGTTCGCCAACTTCCAGAGCCAGGCGTTGCAGCAGGGCTTCTCGCCGCCGGTGGTCACGGTGGCCAAGGCGCTGCTGTTCCCCAGTGCGGTCGAGTCCTACCCGCGGGGCGAGGGGCTGAGCACCGAGATCTGGTGGACCGAGCGCCACCCGTTCACGTCCTCGCTCACCGGCCAGACCGCGGCCGAGCTGGCCGCCGCCTTCGCCGACGAGGCGGGCGCCCAGCCCACCCAGCCGCTCGGTTTCGCGCACGCGCTGTTCGAGGTGGCCATCGACGCCCTCAAGCGGGCGGGGTCGAGCGACGTCGATGCGCTGAGCGAGGCGCTGGGGTCCACCGACCTGGCCACGGTGGTGGGGCCGATCGACTTCTCGTCGGGCCCGGTCCCCAACTTCGCCAAGACGCCGCTGGTGGCCGGCCAGTGGGTCCAGGGCACCGACTACCCGCTGGAGCTGGCGATCAACGTCAACGACCAGCTCCCGGACCTACCCGTCGACGGGACGATCCAGCCGATGACATGACGGAGCCGCTCCTCGACGTAGCCGGCGTGTCGAAGTCCTACGGCGTCACCGTCATCGACGACATGTCGCTGGCGGTGGCCGAGGGCGACGCGCTGGGCATCGTCGGCCCCAACGGCGCGGGCAAGACGACGTTGCTCAACCTGATCGCCGGCGACGAGCACCCCGATGCGGGCACGATCACGTTCGACGGCGTCGACGTCACCCGGCAGCGGGCCGACCGGCGGTGCCGCGCCGGCCTGGCCCGCACCGCCCAGGTGCCGCGGCCGTTCGAGGACCTGACCGTGTTCGAGAACGTGCTCGTCGCCGCAGTGTTCGGCGCCGGGCGCCCGATCCGCGAGCGGGAGGCGGTGGGCCCGGCCGTCGCCGCCCTGGAGCGGACCCACCTCCTCGGCCGCGCCAACGACCGGGCCGGGGCGCTGGGCCTGCTGTCGCGCAAGCGCCTGGAGCTCGCCCGCGCCCTGGCCACCCGGCCCCGGGTGCTGCTGCTGGACGAGATCGCCGGGGGCCTGACCGACGGCGAGGTGCTCGACCTCATCGACAATGTGAAAGCCCTCCGTTCGGAGGGCATGACGATCGTGTGGATCGAGCACGTCGTGCACGCCCTGCTGGCCGTGGTCGACCGCATGGTGGCCATGAGCTTCGGTCGGAAGATCGCGGAGGGCGACCCCGACGACGTCATGGCCAGCCCCGCAGTGCAGGAGGTCTACATGGGGGTCGAGCCGGAGTGACCGAGCCGCTGCTGGAGGTCGAGGGGCTGTCGGCCGGCTATGGCGCCTTCCAGGCGCTGTTCGCGGTCGACCTGCGCGTCGCCGAGAGCGAGACCGTGGCCGTGATCGGGGCCAACGGCGCGGGCAAGACCACGCTGCTGCGGGCCATCGCCGGATTGGTTCCCGCCACCGCCGGATCGGTGCGCTTCGCGGGCGCCGACCTCGTCGCCGTGCCCGCCCACCGGCGGGTGGCCGAGGGCATCGCGCTGGTCCCCGAGGGCCGGCGGCTGTTCCCCAGCCTCAGCGTCGAGGAGAACCTGCTGGTGGGCGCCCACGGCCGCCGTCCGGGCCCGTGGGACGTCGGCCGGGTGCTGGAGGTGCTGCCGGTGATCGAGCCGCTGCTGGGGCGGCCCGCCGGCGTGCTGTCGGGCGGCGAGAGCCAGGCCGTCGCCATCGGCCGGGCGCTGATGAGCAACCCGCGGCTGGTGCTGCTGGACGAGGCGTCGCTGGGGCTGGCCCCGGTCGTGATCAAGCGCCTCTACGCGGCGCTGCCCGACATCATCGGGGGCGGGACCACCGTGCTGATCGTGGAGCAGGACATCGGCCAGGCCCTGGCGCTGGCCGACCGCATCGTGTGCCTGCTGGAGGGCCGGGTCTCGCTCACCGGCACGCCCGCCTCGGTCGACCGCGAGGACATCACCGCCGCCTACTTCGGGACGGTGCGGACGTGAGTTGGGTCAACGCCGCGGTGCAGGGGGTGCTGCTCGGCGGGCTGTTCGCGCTGGTGGCCACCGGGCTGTCGCTGGCGTTCGGCGTGATGCGGTTCGTGAACCTGGCGCACGGTGACCTCGCCATCCTCGCCGCCTACCTGGCGGTGTCGACCACCACCATCCTGGAGGTCAACCCGTTCGTGTCGCTGCTGGTGGTGGTGCCGCTCATGGCTGCCGCCGGCTACCTCACGCAGCGTTACGTGTTCGCCCGGACCATCGGACCCGACCCGCTGCCCGCCATCCTGGTCACGTTCGGCCTGGGCGTGGTGATCCAGAACGCACTGCTGGAGCACTACAGCGCCGACTCGCAGGGCCTGAACGCGGGGTCGATCGAGACGGCCAGCATCCGCCTCACCGACGACATCGCGGTGGGCTGGTTCCCGCTGCTCACGCTCGCCACCGCGGTCGTGGTGCTGGTGGCCCTCCAGCTGCTGCTGTCCCGCACGCGGGCGGGTCGGGCCTTCCGGGCCACGTCCGACGACCCGGACACGGCGCGGCTCATGGGCATCGACGACCGGCGGATCTACGCCCGGGTCATGGCCATCGCCTTCGCCACCGTGGCGCTGGCCGGGGTGTTCATCGGGATCCGCCAGACGTTCGGTCCCGCCGAGGGGCCGTCGATCCTGCTGTTCGGCTTCGAGGCCGTGGTCATCGGGGGGCTGGGCTCGCTGTGGGGCACGCTGGTCGGTGGCATCGTCCTCGGCGTTGCCCAGGCGCTGGGCAACCAGGTCGACGTCCGCTTCGATCTGCTGTCGGGTGTGCTGTTCGGGCACCTGCTGTTCCTGGCCGTGCTGGCCTTCCGGCCCCAGGGACTGTTCGGCCGGCAGGGGCGGGCGTGACCAGCGGCGCGCACCGCATCAGCCGGCGGACGCCCGAGTCCACGGCCGGGCTCATCGTCTTCGGCGGGCTGCTGATCGCCCTGGCCACCTTGCCGGAGTGGGACCCGGACCGCACGCTGCAGGTCCCGCTGGTGACCGTGCTGATCTACCTGTCGCTGGCCCAGATGTGGAACCTGCTCGCCGGGTTCGCCGGGCTCGTCTCCATCGGCCAGCAGATGTTCGTGGGCATCGGCGTGTACTCGCTGCTGACGCTGGCCGAGGACCGCGGCATCGATCCCTACCTCTCGGTCCCCCTCGCGGGCGTGGTGGCGGCCGTGCTGTCCATCCCGGTGGCGCTCTTCGCGTTCCGGCTCAAGGGCGGCTACTTCGCCATCGGCACCTGGGTCATCGCCGAGGTGGTTCGGCTGCTGGTGATCGAGAGCGACTCGCTGGCTGGCGGCGACGTGCGCAGCCTCACCCGCAACTCGCTGGGCGGGTACTCACGGGACGCCCGCGACGACATCACCTACTGGCTGGCGCTGGCCCTGGCGGTGGGAGC
>JBKPRV010000209.1:0-4802 GCA_046734715.1 Actinomycetota bacterium
GCGGAACCGCATCGAGAACGCCTGGGCCCAGATCGACGTCCAGCTCAAGCGGCGCTACGACCTCATCCCCAACCTGGTGGAGACCGTGAAGGGCTACGCCGCGCACGAGAGCGAGACGCTCGAGGCCGTGGTCGCCGCCCGGAACGCGGGCATGAACGCCCAGGGGCCGGCGGAGCAGGCCCAGGCGGAGAACATGATCACCGGGGCCCTCAAGTCGTTGTTCGCGCTGTCCGAGGCCTACCCGGACCTCAAGGCCAACCAGAACTTCTCCCAGCTCCAGGAGGAGCTGACCGGCACCGAGGGCCGCATCGCCTACGCCCGCCAGTTCTACAACGACACGGTGTACCGCTATAACACGAAGATCCAGAGCTTCCCCGCCAACCTGCTGGCGGGCATGTTCTCGTTCTCGGAGCGCGAGTACTTCCAGGCCGACGACGAGTCGCGCGGCCCGACCCGCGTCAGCTTCTGAAGCGTTGCCCGCCACGTTCCTGACGTCTCCGGGCGCCGCCATGTACGACCAGGTCACCGCCAACAAGCGCCGCTCCTGGCTGCTGATCGCCGGCTTCGTCCTGTTCGTCGCCCTGGTGGCGGCGGGCTTCGGCTACCTGCTCGGCCTCGGGTATGCCGGTGTGGCGCTGGCCATGGTGATCAGCGTGATCACCAGCCTGGTGGCCTACTGGCAGTCCGACAAGGTGGCCCTGCGCATGAGCCGGGCCCGGCCGGCGCAGGTGGAGTCCTACGCGCGGTACCACAACATCGTCGAGGGCCTGTGCATCGCGTCGGGCCTGCCCAAGCCCCGGCTCTACGTCATCGAGGACCCCGCCCCCAACGCCTTCGCCACCGGCCGGAACCCGCGCAACGCGGCGGTGGCGGTCACCACGGGGCTCCTGGAGAAGCTGAACCGCGTCGAGCTGGAGGGAGTGCTGGCCCACGAGCTCTCCCACGTCAAGAACTACGACATCCTGGTCTCGACGCTGGCGGTGACCATGGTGGGCATCGTGGCCCTGCTGGCCGACCTGGGCGTGCGCCTGGCGTGGTGGGGCATGGGCCGCAACTCGCACCGCGACTTCGACCGGCAGCACGGCGGCAACGGCGGGCCGATGGCGATCCTGTCGGTCGTCGGCTTCGCCCTGCTGGTGCTGTCGCCGGTCATCGCCACCGTCATGCAGCGGGCGGTGAGCCGGCGGCGGGAGACGCTGGCCGACGTGTCGGGCGTGGAGATGACCCGGTATCCCCCGGGGCTCATCTCGGCGCTGGAGAAGCTGAAGGACGACACCACGGTCGTCCACGCCACCAGCCGGGCCACCGCCCATCTGTGGATCGAGCAGCCGTCGGCGCAGACGGAGCGTGAGGGGCGCCTGTCCCGGTTCAACCGCATGTTCGACACCCACCCGCCCATCGAGCAGCGCATCGCCCTCCTGCGCGAGCTCTAACCGGTCCATTTGCCCTGGAAGTGGCTGGGGAGCGTGAGGGTGTCCGCTCGTAGACTGGCGGCATGACCGAGTCCGCGCCCAGCCCCGTCCCCGCTCACGACACCGGCACCCAGCGCGTCAAGCGCGGCCTGGCCGAGATGCTCAAGGGCGGAGTGATCATGGACGTGGTCACGGCCGAGCAGGCCAAGATCGCCGAGGACGCCGGGGCGGTGGCGGTGATGGCCCTGGAGCGGGTGCCCGCCGACATCCGCCGTGACGGCGGCGTGGCCCGCATGAGCGACCCCGAGCTGGTCGAGGGCATCGTGGCCGCGGTGACCGTCCCGGTCATGGCCAAGGCCCGCATCGGCCACTTCGTGGAGGCGCAGATCCTCCAGGCCCTCGGGGTGGACTACGTCGACGAGTCCGAGGTGCTCACCCCGGCCGACGAGGCCCACCACATCGACAAGTGGGCCTTCACCGTGCCCTTCGTGTGCGGGGCCACCAACCTGGGCGAGGCGCTGCGCCGCATCAGTGAGGGCGCGGCGATGATCCGCTCCAAGGGCGAGGCGGGCACCGGCAACATCGTCGAGGCCGTGCGTCACCTGCGCTCGATCCTGGGCGACATCCGGAAGATCACCCAGGCCGACTCGGCCGAGGTCTACGACTGGGCCAAGCAGCTCCGGGCGCCGGTGGCCCTGGTGCAGGAGGTGGCGCAGACCGGCACCTTGCCGGTGCCGCTGTTCTGCGCCGGCGGCATCGCCACCCCGGCCGACGCCGCGCTGGTCATGCAGCTCGGCGCCCAGGCCTGCTTCGTGGGCTCCGGCATCTTCAAGAGCGACGACCCGGCCCGCCGGGCCAAGGCGATCGTCGAGGCCACGGCCCACTACGACGACCCCGGCATCCTGGCCAAGGTCAGCCGGGGCCTCGGCCCGGCCATGCGGGGCGACGAGATCGACGGCCTCGACGTCCGCCTGTCCGAGCGCGGCTGGTAGCCGAGGCCCGCCGCGAGCCGCGCTCAGGCCCGGCTAGCGGTCGAGCTGGAAGGACTCCCAGAGGCCGACGCGGCCGTAGTCGCTGCCGGCCAGGGTGACGTGGCCGTCCTCGTCGACGGTCACGCTGGACGCGGTCTGGTCGCCGGGCCCGCCGAGCGCGCCCTCGCCCGTGTCGCGCCGGGTCAGCTCGCCGTCGGCCGAGAGCCGCCAGAGGGCGATGTCGCGGTTGCCGCTCGCGGTGTCGACCCCGGCCACGAGCCAGCCGTCGCCGTCGTCGCCTCCGGGGACCGCGGCCACGGCGCTGGCCCACTGGTCGCCGCCGCCACCCAGGGGCCCGGCCTCGACCTGGGTCCACTCGATCCCGTCGGGTGAGGTCCAGATGCGGGCGTCGGTGTCGCCGCTGGCGTCGTCCGACCCGACCACGATGAACCCGTCGGGGCCGGCCGCACAGGCGTTCGCGACCTGGTTGCCGGCGCCGCCGAACGACTCGTCCGCGGCCGTGCCCACCGTCCACACGCCGTCGGCGCCGTTGCGCCGGACCACGCTGACGTCGTGGCCACCGGTGGCGCCGTTCACGCCGACGGCCACGACGGTGTCGTCGGGGCCGACGCACACGTCGCTCAGGCGCTGGAGGCCGGGGCCGCCGATCCCGGGGGACTCGCCCACCAGCGTGCTGCCGTCGAGCGTGTACAGCACGATGGGGTCGGTGTCAGCGCCGTCGAACACGGTGCCCACCGCGATGAACCCGTCGCCGAAGGGGGCGGCCGCACTCAGCTCACGGGTGCCGGACCCGCCGGCCGGGGACACGGACTCCGGCGGTAGCTCCTGCTCCATGGCCACGATGGGCCCGGCCGCGTCCTGGCTCGGGTTGTCGAGGTAGGCCAGCCAGGCATCCTCGATGCGGGCGTCGGTGATGCCGATGCGGCCCCAGGCCTTGCCGTCGGGCGAGATCCAGATCGTGCCGTCCGGGCCCGTGTCCCCGGACACGCCGCGAGCGGTCGCGAGCGCGAAGTCCTCGGTGCCGACGGCAGCGAAACCGCCCTTGAAGGCCACCACGTCGAGGACCTGACCCGAGGCCAGCGCATCGGCGCTGACCGTGTCCCAGCCACCGTGGCCGTCCTCGCGCCAGACCTCGCCCACGAACTGCTCGCGCTTGTCGCCCGAGGCCGGCGTGTAGAGGCCACCGGCCGCCACCGTCCCCTTCGAGCCGGTGGCCACCGCGGCAGCGAAGGGCTGAACGCCGCCGCGGGGGAATGCGTCGGTGGTCACGTCCTCCCAGCGGCTGCCCAGCACCATCACCGACGGGCCGGATCCGAGGGCCACCGCGCTGACGCCGTCGGTCGAGGCCGCGTCGTCGAGCCGCACGCCGTCCTCGTACGTGTCCCCGTGCACCGGGGACGGGAGCGCCTGCCACGAGGCCCCGCCGTCGGCCGAACGCCACACGTGGGGCCGCCACCGGTCCCCGCCGGTGGCGAGGACGCCGCCCGCGTCGGCGCTGAGCGAGCGGACCGTCATGTCGGAGGTCGCCGTCCGGGAGCCCGCGGTCAGCGGGAGCGGCCCGCCGGCGCTGCCCGCCCAGGTGCGGCCGTCGGGCGAGTTCCACGAGACGGGGACGCCGGCGCCGTCGTCGCCGGTCGAGTAGCCGCCGGCCACCAGGCCGTTCCCGGTGTCGATCACGGCGGTGATCTCCTGGCGACCCGGCCCGCTGAACACGGGCGAGTCGACCTGCTCCCAGGTCTTGCCGTCCGGAGACAGCCAGGTGACGGCATCCTGCTCGCCGTCGACCCGGCGCGAGCCCACGGCCACGAACCCCGAGCCGAAGGAAGCGATGTCACGCACCGATTCCTCGCCGGTGGTGTCGAGGGGCCCGCCGGGGCCGCCGTCCACCGCCTCCCAGGTCTCGCCGTCGGCGCTGAACCACAGCCGGGCGCGCACCTCGCCCCACGCGTTCTCGCCCCCCGCGACCAGGATCCCGCCCGGGCCGCTGGCCACGTCGAAGGCCCACTGCTCGTGGTCGCCGCCCATGGCCTCGGGGCGCGTCTGCTTCCAGTCGTCGCCGTCCTGGCGCCACACCACCGCGTCGGAGTGGTCCCCATCGCCCAAGCGGCCCACGGCGAGGAGGCCGTCCTCGGTGGCGGCGACGGCCGCCATCGACTCGCCCGTGCCGCCCCGCGAGGGCCGGATGTCCTTCCGCTCCCATTCCCGGGCGTCCGGGGACGTCCAGACCGAGGCCACCGAGCTGCCGCGGTCCGGATCGAGGAGCGAGCCCACGATCGTCCACGGCTTGCCTTCGCGCGTCGGCGCCAGCAGGTCGGACGTGGTCGAGATCGGCTCCTTGTAGGCGAAGGAGGCGCCGCTCGCCCGGCGGAAAGTGGGCCCGGCGGCGCCCGCCCCCTGG
>JBKPRV010000210.1:0-14159 GCA_046734715.1 Actinomycetota bacterium
CTCGCTCGGTCGTGAGCGCGCATCCGCCTCGGCGGTCTCCTGACTCCCACAGCTCCTGGCCCGGGTACACGTAGCTGACCTCGACGACCGCGAGGCCGCGACCGCGGCTCACGACCGCCTGGCCCGGAGCATCGATCTCGACGGCTAGGACGCCGGCGCCGGGGACGATCGCGCGATCCGGGCGGCGGGAGCGGCGGCCCGCCGCCCGATGCTCGGTAGCCTGCCCCATCCGCAGAGCTTCCCCGCTGGAGCCGGCATGACACTCGCACCTGAAGGCGCCCGAACCAAGCCTCGCCTCGGGCTGGTCCACATCAACATCGGCGCCGCCTCGCGGCCGGACACCCTCGTGGCCACCGCGCGCCTGGCCGAGTCCGCCGGCTTCGACTCGCTGTGGGCGGGTGAGCACATCGTGCTCCCCAGCCCGCAGCGGCCCCCCTCACCCATGGACCCGCAGGACCCCGCGCTCGACTCGACCCTGGCGCTCACCTGGGCGGCGGCCCACACGAGCACCATCCGGCTCGCCACCGGCATCATCATCCTGCCGCAGCGCAACCCGGCCGTGATCGCCAAGCAGTTCGCCACCCTCGACGTCCTCTCCGGCGGCCGCGTCATGCTCGGGGTCGGCGCCGGCTACCTGGAGCCGGAGTTCCGGGCCCTCGGGGCCGACTTCGCCACCAGAGGACCGGTCACCGACGAGTACCTCGACGCCATCGCCGCCCTCTGGTACGACGACCAGCCCGCCTACCACGGGCGCTTCGTGGACTTCGCCGGCATCGACGCCCACCCTCGGCCGATCCAGCAACCCGTCCCCATCGTCGTCGGCGGCCACAGCCCGGCCGCCTTCCGCCGGGCCGTCGCCCGGGCCCAGGGCTGGTACGGCTACTGGCTGACTCCCGACGACACGGCCGGCTGCCTGGAGGGCCTCCGGGCCGCCGCCGAGCAGGTCGAGCGGCCCGACGGGCTCGGTCGCCTCGAGATCAGCGTCACCCCCCGAGGCCGAATGACGCCGGAGCTGGCGGGCCGGTTCGCCGAGCTCGGCGTCGACCGCCTGGTCCCCCTCGGGGCCGACAGCCCCGAGGGGGCCATCGAGGCCGCCGTCGCCGCGCTCGACGCCCTCTGACCGGCCGCGGGACATGCCTCGCTGAGTAGCGTGCAACGTGATGCGACGGATCGTGGTGACCTTGGCGGCCGGCCTGTTGCTGGGCGCGTGTGCGGACGAAGGCGACGGGTCCCTGTCCACCACCGAAGAGGAAGAGGGCGGCGAGTCCGAGGAGTACGTCACAGCCGTGGCCGCCTCGCTGCGGGAGGACGAGGAAGGACTGACCCTCGACGAGGGACAAGCAACCTGCCTCGCGACCGGGATAGTCGATCTCGTCGGTGTCGATGCCCTCAGGCAGGCCGGCATCACACCCCAGGAGCTCGCGGACGCAGAAGACTTCGCGGACCTCGACGTCGAGATCCCCGACGATGGCACCGAGCGCATGACCGACACGCTCGTCGACTGCGAGCTGGTCGAGCTGCTCGAAGGAGTGATGACCGACTCGTTCGTCGAGGCGCTCGGCACCGACTCCACGCCCGACGCGACCGCGTGCCTGGCCGATGGCATGGACGATCAGGCCGTGGCGGAGGCCTTCGCGGCCGGGTTCGTGGAGGGTTCGGAGGAGCAGATCACGGCTCTGCTCGGCTCGTCGGTGGTCGCCTGTCCCGAGGTCGCGACCCAGATTCTCCTCTCCGAGGCCCCCGGCGACCTGTCGCCCGAAGCCGAGGCCTGTGTCCGGGACTTCGTCGCAGCCAACCTCGAGCTCGTGAGCGAGGCTTTCGCCTCGGGCGACGGCGACAGCACCGAGACCCAGCGCCTCGGCGTCCAGCTGGCCACCGCCTGCCCGGAGGCCTTCGCCGGCTGACCCTCACGCCACGAGCAGTTCGAGGTCGTACGCCACGAGCTGCCTGTCTGCCGTGACGAGCGGGACGCCCAGGATCTGAGCCTGCGCGATCAGGAGGCGGTCGAACGGATCGCGGTGATGGTCAGGCAGCTCACTGGTCCTCAGTGCGTGGACCGGTTCGACGGCCAGCGGTGTAGTGCCCGACCGGCGCATGCGCTCGGGCACGTAGGTCATGGGTGGCTCGGGCAACGGGAGCCGTCCGATGCGGTACTTGATGGCGATCTCCCATGCGCTGGCCGCAGAGAGGAAGAGCTCGTTGGCCGCGTCCTCCACGACCTCGCGCGCCTCCTCCCTCATCCGGCCGGGATCGGTCTGCATCCATAGCCACACATGCGTGTCGACCAGGTAGTTGCTCACTCGGAGAAGCCCTCCAGCACGTCGGCCGGCAGCGGTGCATCGAAGTCGTCCGGCACGACGAAAGCACCCGCGTCGCTTCCCAGCCGCCGCTTCCCGGGCGCGCGAATCGGCACCAGCTTCGCCACCGGTTCCCCACCCCGCGAGATCTCGACCTCTTGGCCGCCGTCGACGAGCCGTAGCAAGCGAGACAGGTTGGTCTTCGCCTCGTGCACCCCTACCCGGACTACATCCGACTTAGTCATGGACTTAGTCTATCTGCGTCCGTTGGCGAAAGGCTTCGCCCAACAGGGACGGCTGCTCCACGAGGAGCTTCCGCGCCGAAAACCCCTCGGGGGTAGCGTCCCGGACCATGAGCCACGCCCCTGACGCGGAGAGGGTCGAGCGGGTGGCCGCCGCGCTGCTCGACCCCGTGCTGGAGCCGATCGTCGACATGGTGGCCACCGTGGCCGCCGACGGCGCTGGGTACGACGTGCGCACGGTGGACGGCCGGGTGCGCTTCCGCCCGGCCGGCGGCGACGGCGACGGGTTCGTCGAGACCCTGGTCGAGGGGCGCAACCCGCTCGGCGACACCGCCACCGATCGGTTCGTGCCCCTCGCGGACGAGCGGGCCAATCCCTGGCCCACCCGAACCTCGCAGTCGTACCCCCACGCGCACGAGAGCATCGCCCAGGTGTTCGACCACCCGGCCGCGCCCGACATCGTGTGCCTCCACACGCCGGCCCACAACTGGGAGGACCAGGGCGGCGAGCGCGGTGAGCACGGCTCGCTGGGGATCGTGCAGGTGCGGGCGCCGTTCGTCCTGTCCGGCGCGGGCGTGCGGCGGGAGGGGCTGCTGCCGCTCGCGGGCCGGCTGGTCGACGTCGCCCCCACCGTCCTCGCCCTGCTCGGCGCGGGCACGTCGCTCGCCCGCCAGGACGGGCGGGTGCTGACCGAGCTGCTCGACCCCGACGCCGAGCCCCCCGAGCACGTGATCGGGTTCCTGTGGGACGGCACCAACGCCAACGTGCTGTACGACATGGTGGCGGCCGGCGAGGTCCCCCACCTGGCCCGCCTGCTCGAAGCGGGCACGGGACTGGGCCACGGCGCCATGGCCAGCCTGCCGTCGGTCACGCTGGCCAACCACACCACCATCCAGACCGGCGTGCACCCCGGGCACCACGGCATCCTCCACAACGCCTGGTACGACCGGGCCACCGGCGAGCAGGTCGTGACCAACTCGCCGGCCACCTGGCCGTGGTCGATGCAAACCCTCGAACCCGGGGTCGAGACCCTCCATCAGGCGGTGCACCGGGCCTTCCCCGGGTCCCGCACCGTGGCCATCAACGAGCCGTGCGACACGGGTGCGGACGGGTCCACCTTCGACGTGATCCGCTCCGGCGGGCGGCTGGCCCGGGCCCCCAAGGCCGACGAGCTGCCGTTCGCCACCGAGCGGTTCGTGCGCCCGGAGAAGGCCTACGAGGTCTCGTCCCGCATCGACCACACCGGCATGGCCCAGGCGCTCGACGTGTGGGCGGGCGGCGGGCTGCTGCCCCGGTACTGCTTCGTCAACTTCACGCTGACCGACGCCGCCTTCCACCACAGCGGGCCCTACGCCGAGATCGCCCGGGCCAGCATCCACGACAGCGATGCCCGGCTCGGCGAGATCCTGGCCGCGGTCGAGCGGGCCGGCGTGTGGGACCGCACTGCGTTCTTCCTGGTCGCCGACCACGGCATGGAGGACAGCAACCCCGACGTCACGGGCGACTGGGGCCCGGCCCTGGCCGAGACCGGCATCCCCTGCCGGGACGAGGCCTACGGCTTCATCTACGTCGACGTATGACTCACGGCACGCGCGGGGTGGTCCGGCTCGTTCACGATGTCCTCCGCGGAGAGCTCACCGGTACGTACATCAACGAGTCTCGGGACCCACGTAGCTCCGCCGTCAGCCGCCTTCGGTGCTGAAGCTGAAGTCCTGGAACTGGGTGCGCAGGTCCTTCTTGGAGAACTTGCCCACCGAGGTCTTCGGGATCTCGGTGACGAAGACCACGTCGTCGGGCATCCACCACTTGACGACCCGGCCGTCGAGGAAGGCGACCAGCTCCTCCTTGGTGGCCGCCTCGCCCTCCCGGAGGACCACGCACGCCAGCGGGCGCTCACCCCACTTGGAGTGCGGTAGGCCGATCACGGCGGCTTCGGCCACCGCGGGGTGGGCCATGATCTCGTTCTCCAGCTCGACCGAGCTGATCCACTCGCCGCCCGACTTGATCACGTCCTTGGTGCGGTCACGCAGCTGGATGTAGCCGTGGGCGTCGATGGTGGCGACGTCGCCGGTCTTGAGCCAGCCGTCGTCGGTGAACGACTCGGGCGAGCGGGGGTCGTCGTAGTAGCTCGACACCACCCACGGGCCCCGCACCTGGAGCTCGCCGGACGACTCGCCGTCCCACGGCAGCTCCTCGATCGAGCCGGGCTCCACCACCCGGGCCTCGAGCCCGAACAGGGGCTGGCCCACCGTGGTGCGCAGGTCCGCCATGCCCGCGTCGTCGAGCACCGCGGCCAGCGTGGACTTGATGTGGCCGGCGGACGCCACGGGCGAGGTCTCGGTCATGCCCCACGCCTGGGTGATCGGTAGGCCCACCTGGGTGCGGTAGGCCTCCGACAGCGACTTCGGGACCGCCGAGCCGCCGCACGGGATGGCCCGCAACGCCGAGGTGTCGCGGCCCTTGAGCTCGGGCAGCACGCCCATCCAGATGGTGGGCACGCCCGCGGCCACGGTCACCCGCTCCGACTCGATGAGCGACGCCAGCCCCACCGGGGACAGGTCGGGCCCCGGCATGATCAGGTCGGCGCCGCAGGCCACCGCGGCGTGGGCCAGGCCCCAGGCGTTGGCGTGGAACATGGGCACGACCGGAAGCACCCGGTCCTCCTCGGTGGGTCCGAGCCCGCCCGCGGTCAGCACCCCGTAGGTGTGCAGGAAGGTCGAGCGGTGCGTGTAGACGACGCCCTTGGGGTTGCCGGTGGTGCCGCTCGTGTAGCACATGGACGCGGCCCGGTTCTCGTCGTCGACCCGGAACGCCACCGGCTGCGCGCCGGCCAGCAGGTCCTCGTAGTCGTGGACCTCCTTGCCGCCGGGGGCCTCGGGCACCCCGCCCCGCCCGTCGTCCATGACCACGATGTGGCGCACCGTCTTGAACTGGTCGAACAACGGCCACACCAGCGCTGCCAGGGACCTGTCCACGAACACGACCTCGTCCTCGGCGTGGTTGGCCACGTAGACGAGCTGCTCGGGGAACAGCCGGATGTTGAGCGCGTGCAGCACCCGACCGGTGCACGGGGCCGCGAAGTACAGCTCCAGGTGCCGGGCGGTGTTCCAGCCGAAGGTGGCGACCCGGCCGTCGGCGCTGATGCCGAGCTGGTCGAGCACGCCCCCGAGGCGGCGGGTGCGGTCGGCCCACTCGCCGTAGGTCTCGCTGACCTTCCCGGCGGCGGTCACCGTGACGACCTGCTTGTCCGCGAACAGCCGCTCGGCCCGCATGTGGAGATGCGGCAGCGTCAGCGGAAAGTCCTGCATGAGCCCGTCCATCGACGATCCCCCTGTGTCACGACGTCAGCGCAGTCAGCCTAGGCTCTATCCGTCATGGCGGAGGATCTGAGGCCATCTCGCTCGCCGGCGCGCCGCCGGCCCTCCCGCCGGGCCATCACGCTCGTCAGCATCCCCCTGATCTGCCTGGTGATCATGAGCTACGTGGGCGACGCCCTGGCGCCCACCCTGTTCGACACCCACCCGGTCCTGCTCATGGCGCTGAACTCGCGCACACGCAACCTGGTGCTGGTGACCAATGAGGTCGACGCCCTCACCTTCTACTGCGTCGGGCTGATCCGGCTGCTGGTCAGCGACCCGCTCTTCTTCCTGCTGGGCACGTGGTACGGCGACGCCGCGGTGCAGTGGATGGAGCGCCGCACCCGCACCTGGGGCCAGTTCCTGCGCCAGATCGAGCAGTGGTTCGGCAAGGCCGCGTACCCGATCATCTTCATCGCCCCCAACAACTACATCTGCCTGTTCGCGGGGGCGGCGGGCATGCCGCTGAAGGCCTTCTTCGCCGTCAACATCGCCGGCACGATCTTCCGGCTGTGGCTGGTCCGCACCTTCGGCGACGCGTTCGAGCGGCCCATCGACGACCTCGTGGGCTGGATCGGCGACCACCGGATACCGCTGCTGGTCCTGAGCATCACGCTGGTGCTGGTGTCGATCGCCCTCGAGGCCCGCAAGGGGGAGACCGAGGTGTCGTCCCTGGCCCACCTGGACGACGAGCTCGAGGAGCTGGACGACGAGCTGGAGACCGAGCGCCAGGCCGAGCCCAAGCCGGAGGACGCCCCCGAGGACGCCGACTGAGCTACCAGCGAGGCGGTGAGCCCGCGCTGTAGGACGAGCCCCGGCGCATCCCCGAGCGGTGCACGACGTCCTCGTTCGTGCCCAGGTAGGACGTGATGACCCGCGGGTCGGACAGAACCTGCGAGGGCGTGCCCCCGGCGATGACCGCCCCCTGCTCCAGGGCCACGAACCCGTCGCACAGCGAGGCCAGCAGCGCCATGTCGTGCTCGATGATGACCATCGAGCAGCCGGTCTCGGCCTGCACCTGCCGCAGCAGCGGCCCGAGGGCCTCGGTCTCCCGCTGGGCCACGCCCGAGGACGGCTCGTCGAACAGCACCACGGCCGGGTCCTGGGCCAGGATGCAGGCCAGCTCGACGATCCGGCTGGTGCCGGTGGACAGCTCGCCGGTGGGCCGGTCGGCGTACAGGCCCAGGCCCAGCAGCTCGATCAGCTGGTCGACCCGCTCGGCCGCCGACGCCTCCGACGCCACCGAGGCCGGCAGCCGCAACGCGGCCGCCAGCGGATCACGGTTGGCCAGGTGTTGCTCCAGGGACACCGCGATGGCGTTCTCCACGGTGAGCGAGGGGAACGTCAGGGCCTCCTGGAACGTGCGCCCGACCTCGGCGATGGCTCGCCGGTGCGGCGGCCAGTGGGTGATGTCGACCCCGTTGAGCAGGATCTGGCCCCCGTCCGCCCGCAGGAACCCGGTGAGCACGTCGAACAGGGTGGTCTTGCCCGCCCCGTTGTGGCCGATGAGGCCCACGATGGTGGCCGGGTGGATGGTCAGGTAGACGTCGTCGAGCGCCCGGATGCCGCCGAAGCGCTTGCTCACCGCGCGGCACTCCAGCGTGACGCCCCGGCTGGGGCGTTCCCACGGCGGCGGGCCGGACTGCGCCCCGGCCGGCATGTCCCGCGGCCCCTGGTCGCCGCCGATGAACACGGCCCGCAGGATGTCGGGTCGGTCGAGCAGCCCAGCGGTCGGCCCCCGGAACCGGACCTGGCCCTTCTCCAGGAACAGCGCGCGGTGGCACAGCAGCAGCGCCACGTTCACCGACTGCTCGACCACCACCACGGTGGTGCCCCGGGCGTGGATGTCGCGCACCTTCTCGATCAGCCGGTCGACCACCGTGGGCGCCAGGCCGATCGAGAGCTCATCGATGCAGAGCAGCTTGGGCCGGGTGACGAAGGCCATGGCCAGCGAGAGCTGCTGCTGCTCGCCGCCGGACAGGTCCCCGGCCAGCTGCGCCTGGCGCTGGCCCAGCACCGGGAACATGGCGATGACGTCGCGGCGGGCCGCCTCCGCGCCGCGCGGGTCGTGGCGCAGCATCCAGCACGCCAGCCGCAGGTTCTCGGCCACCGTGAGGGTGGGGAACACCCCGTGGCCCCCGGGCACCAGCGACAGCCCCAGCCGGGCGATGTCCTCGGCGGGCATGCCGGTGATGTCCCGGCCGTCGAAGACGACCCGGCCCTCGGTGGGCGGCAGCAGCCCGGCCAGCGACTTCAGCACGGTTGACTTGCCCGCCCCGTTGGTGCCGAGCAGCGCCAGCAGCTCGTTGCGCTCCACCGACATGTCCACGCCGAACAGCACCTGCAGCGACCCGTAGGCCGCCTCCATGCCCTCGCAGTCGAGCAGCTGGGCGCCGAGCCGCTCTCGCCGCACGCTGCCCACCATGAGCCCCGCGCCGGCGGCGTCGCGGTGGATGGCGGTGGGCAGGCCCGGCTCCACGGCCTGCTCGACCATCTCGACCGTCTCGACCACCTCGAGGCCGTGACGGAACGCCACCCGGCGGACCCACCGGTCCCGTACCCGCTCGAACGCCTGGGCGAGGCCGCCGGGTATGACCAGCAGGATGGCGAGCAGCCCGACGCCGGTCAGCGCCAGCTGGGCCTTCGGGAACAGGTAGCCGGCCCACTGGACCAAGGCCACGCCCGCCAGGGTCCCGGCGATGGAGGACACGCCGCCGATCACGGCCATGGACAGCACCAGCAGGCTGGTCGTGGCCGGGTAGGTCGACTGGCCGATCCCGCCGAGCGCCACCGCGTGCAGGGTCCCGGCCAGGCCCGCCAGCACGCCGGCGAACACGAAGGCGGCCAGCCGCGTCTCGATCACGTTGATGCCCGCCGCGGACGCCCCGCGCTCGTTGTCGCGGGTGGCGGAGATGCTGCGGCCGGCGCGGGCCGCCCGCAGGTTGCGCACCACATAGACCCCGGAGACCAGGACGCCCAGCGCGAGCCCGTAGAGCCAGCGCTCGTCGGTGAGCTCGAGGGCGCCCCACAGCTTGGGCCGGAAGAAGTGGTCCGGCGTCAGCGACTCGAAGTTGGCGGGATTGAGGATGTAGAGCTCCATGGCCACCGCGAAGGCCAGCGTGGTGACCGCCAGGAACTGGCCGGAGACCCGCAGCGCGGGCAGGCCGAGGATGAGCGCCACCAGCCCGCCGGCCAGCGCCGACAGGCCGAGGCACACGAACAGGTCGCTGTTGTGATCGGCGATGAGGTTGGCGGTGACCACGCCGCCCACGCCCATGAGCGCGACCTGGCCCAGCGACACCACGCCACCCCAGCCGGTGAGCACCACCAGGGATAGGGCCACCAGCCCATAGGCCAGCGTGAGCGTGCCGAAGTTGACCTGGGACGTCGAGCCCAGCACCGGCAGGGCCAGCACCGCCACCGCCACCAGGGTGCCCAGCGCCACCTTGGCCGCCCGTACCTCGGCCAGGGCCGCGAAGGCGCGCGGCAGCTGGTGCCCGACCCCCACGACGGTCCACGAGGACTCGGCCGCGTCGGCCCGGTGCTCCGAGCGGCGCTGGAGCAGCAGGGCCACCACGATCACGATCAGCAGCACCAGCGAGGTCGGCGGCGCGCTCTCGATGTAGCGCCACTGCACCAGCTGGTCGAGCACGCTGATGCCGACCCCGGCGATGAAGGCGCCGGTCATCGAGCGCATCCCGACGATCACCGCGGCGGCCAGGGCGGGGAGCAGGACGGTCGACCCCGCGCCGGGGGTCAGCGGCACGCCCTCGCTGGTGGGGGCGCGCAGCACGACGGTCAGCGCCGCCAACCCGCCGACCACCGACCACAGCAGCATCGAGAGCTGGTTGACCGGGATGCCGACCAGGCGGGCCCGGTCGAGGTTCTCGGCCATGCCCCGCACCGCCATGCCCGCGTCCGAGCGGTGCAGGAACCAGGTCAGCGCCACCAGCACCAGCGGCACCACCGCCACCAGCAGCAGGTCGTCGCCGGTGAACGTCTGGGGCTCGACGGTGAAGGTGTGCCGGCTCAGCGGCGTCGTGATCTTGGGGAGCACGTCGCTCGAGCCCAGCCAGCCCGGCAGGTAGATGGCGATGCCCGCCAGCAGCTGGGCCAGGCCGATGGTGGCGACGGTCAGCACCAGCCGGGGCGAGTGGGTGAAGCGGCGGACGATGAGCCGCTCCACCAGCGCTCCCACTGCGACACCCGCGGCCACGCCCACCGCCGCGGCCTGCCACCAGTTCCAGTGCTGGCCGTCGGCCAGCGTGGTGGCCAGCGCCCCGCCGAGTGTGCCCATGGCGCCGTAGGCGAAGTTGATGACGCGCGTGGTGCGGTAGGTGAGGACCAGCCCCACCGCCAGCAGCCCGGTGGCCGAGCCGAACACGACCCCCTTGAGCACGATGCCCGCAGGGACGTCGTCCGGCGCGACCTGGGTGCCGACGGCGAGGACGGCGATGATCAGGAGGACCAGGAGGTAGCTGCGCTTCACGGGAACACCTCCGGGTCGCCCTCGGGTATCTCGCCGTCCGGGGTGCGGGTGCCGTTGTCGACCCAGGTCCCCGGCTTGCCGTTGAACGGCGAGATGCGGTCGGGGTCCCACCAGATCTCGCGGGAGTCGATCACCGGCGTGTAGTGGTGGGGGCTCCAGTCCCACAGGCCTGCCTGCCCCTTGGTGGGCGGGTAGGAGAACAGCCCGGTCTCGAAGGTCTCGGGCGTGAGGTTGGGCCCGGCCATCTGGATGCCCAGCGCGACCACCAGCAGCTGGGAGTACAGCAGGTCGACCAGCTCGGAGGGCTCGTCCGAGCGGACCGAGCGGTAGGCGGCGTAGGCGTCGCTCGTCTCCGGCGACTGGGCCACGGCCCAGCGGCTGCCCCCGAAGGCTCGGTTCCACTGGTCGCCCGCGTTGTGGGCGATGATCTGGCCGCCGAGGTCCAGGTCGATGAAGCCGACGCCGGCCACGAGCCACTCGGGCGTGTAGCCCTGGGCGGTGGCCTCCTGCGCCAGGTACATCTGCATGATCGGGTCGCACGCGCACGACACCGAGGTCACGTTCTCCTGCTTGATGCGGGCCAGCAGCGTGGAGGCCTGGGTGCGCAGCGTCGGCACGTCCAGCGTGTACTCCAGCCGCAGCGCGACCTGGTTGCCCTGGTCCGCCAGGCCCTGCTCGAACGAGTCGACGCACTGCTGGTACTCGCGGTTGTTGGGGGCGATGATCGCCATGGTGCGGGGCTGGCCCTGCAGGTCACCCCCGGCGAACAGGGCGTCGCGCCCCAGCAGGCGCTTGTTGGTGTACTCGGCGGCCAGCTCGCTGGTGACGGTGCAGTCCGGGAAGTTGCTCCAGACGTAGGGCCGGCGCTCGTCGAACCACTGCCGGGACATGTAGGGCGCGCCCACCGACACGACCTGCTGGCGGGCGAGCGCCTCGGCATAGGGCTGGGACAGGCCGGTGACGTCGGCGAAGGCGTGCAGCTCGTCGGCCACCCGGAGGGCGTCGTTGCCGGCGGCGTCCTGCCCCGCGCCCAGGAACTCCTGGAGCAGCAGGCCCCGGCCGTCGTAGCGGACCAGCTCGATCTTGCGCCCGTAGAACTGGAAGTTCTGGTTGAAGTAGTCGACCAGCCCCTCCGTGGTGCGGGCCATCTCCTCGTTCGACTCGTCGAGGGGGACGCCGCCCAGGTCGGCCAGGATCTTGAGCAGGTTGTCGTCACCGGTCACGCGGTAGGCGACCCGGATGGTGTCCGGGGTGACGCCGTTGGACGTCTCACCCCCGTTGCCGGCGCTGACGTCATAGTCGTAGCAGGGCGGTGAGTAGGGCATGTTCGGGACCTGCGTGGGCCGATCCGGGCAGGCGGTGACCGAGCTGTTCCAGCCGGAGGCGGGCTGGGCCTCGCTCACCTCGACGGCCTCACCCCCGTCGGCCGCGATCACGTCGGCGGGCACCCGCGAGGGCACGACCGCCACCATGGCGACGAGCGCAGCCACCAACACCACGAGGGGCGCGTAGCCCTTGAGTGCCCGGTTCTCGGCGCCATGCAGCCGTCGCCGCTTGCCCTTCATCGCGATCCCCCCGATCGCCCACCAGCCTTCCCGACCATGACACTAGTGACCGCGAACGTCGTTTGTCGCACTGAAAGCACGGCGACCAGCGCGGTACGCGTCGGTAACCGCGGCAACGCGGACCGTGCTCGCGCCTACCGGCGGGACAAGCTGCGCAGAATCAGGCTTTGGCGCGCTTGGCGGCGCGGGCCCGGACGGCCTGGTCCAGGATCGTCTTGCGCAGGCGGACCGAGCGGGGGGTGACCTCGACGCACTCGTCGTCGGAGATGTGCTCCAGCGCCTGCTCCAACGACAGCGTGCGGGCCGGGATCAGCTTCTCGAAGCTGTCGGCCGCGGCCGCCCGGATGTTGGTGAGCTTCTTCTCGCGGGTGGGGTTGACGTCCATGTCGTCGGGCCGGGCGTTCTCGCCGATGACCATGCCCTCGTACACCTCGGTGCCGGGCCCCACGAACATCTGGCCCCGGTCCTGGAGGTTGAGCAGGGAGTAGGCGGTGGTCAGCCCGCTCCGATCGGCCACCAGTGAGCCGTTGCGCCGGGGCCGGATCTCGCCCGCCCACGGCTCCATGGACTCGAAGACGTGGTGCAGCAGGGCGGTGCCCCGGGTCTCGGTCATCAGCTCGGTGCGGAAGCCCACCAGGCCGCGGGCCGGCACGAGGTGCTCCAGCCGCACCCAGCCCTTCCCGTGGTTGGTGATCTGCACCATGCGCCCCTTGCGCAGGGCGAGCAGCTGGGTGACCACGCCCAGGTACTCCTCGGGGACGTCCACGGTCACCCGGTCGACCGGCTCGTGCAGCTTCCCGTCGATCTCGCGGGTCAGCACCTGCGGCTTGCCCACGGTGAGCTCGAAGCCCTCGCGCCGCATCATCTCGACCAGCACGGCCAGCTGGAGCTCGCCCCGCCCCTGCACCTCCCAGGCATCGGGCCGCTCGGTGGGCAGCACCCGGATGCTCACGTTGCCCACCAGCTCCTGGTCGAGCCGGCTCTTCACCAGTCGGGCGGTGAGGGCCTTGCCCTCGCGGCCCGACAGCGGCGCGGTGTTGATGCCGATGGTCATGGCGAGGCTGGGCTCGTCGATGGTGATGACCGGCAGCGGACGCGGGTCGTCGGGGTCGGCCAGCGTCTCGCCGATGGTGATGTCCGGGATGCCGGCGATGGCCACGATCTCGCCCGGGCCGGCCTCGGAGGCCGGGATGCGGTCGAGCGCGTCGGTCACGTACAGCTCGGTGAGCTTGGCCCGCTCGATGCTGCCGTCGGCCCGGCACCAGGCCACGGTGCTGCCCTTGCGCAGCACGCCGCTGCGGATGCGGCACAGCGCCAGGCGCCCCACGTAGGGCGAGGCGTCCAGGTTGGTGACCAGCGCCTGCAGCGGCACCGCCGGGTCGTAGGTGGGCGCGGGGATGTGCGACACCAGCAGGTCGAGCAGCGGCTTGAGCGACGACCCCTCGGGCAGGCCGGCCCCGTCGGCCGGCCGGTCGAGCGACGCGCGCCCCTCCCGGGCCACGCAGTAGACGATGGGGAAGTCGAGCTGGTCGAGGTCGGCGTCGAGGTCGAGGAACAGCTCCTCCACCTCGTGGACCACCTCGGCGATGCGGGCGTCGGGCCGGTCCACCTTGTTGACCACCAGCACGACCGGCAGGCGCGACTCGAGCGCCTTGCGCAGCACGAAGCGGGTCTGGGGCAGCGGGCCCTCGCTGGCGTCGACCAGCAGGAGCACGCCGTCCACCATCGACAGGCCGCGCTCGACCTCGCCGCCGAAGTCGGCATGGCCGGGCGTGTCCACGATGTTGACCTTCACGTCGCCGTAGCGGACGGCGGTGTTCTTGGCCAGGATCGTGATGCCCTTCTCCCGCTCCAGGTCCATGGAGTCCATGACCCGCTCGCCGACGTCCTGGTGCTCACGGAATGCGCCCGTCTGCCACAGCATCTGGTCGACCAGCGTGGTCTTGCCGTGGTCGACGTGGGCGACGATGGCCACGTTGCGAAGATCGGCCCGGGTCTGCACGGGATTGCCTGCCTCGAAAACGACGAAAGGGGGGACGAGACAGCCTACGGCGCTGTCCCGCCCTCCCCTATCCGCCGCGCCGTTTAGGGCAGGTCGGTGCCGAGGTCGCGGTACACCAGGCCGAGGCGGCGAAGCTCCTCCAGGTGCTCGGCCGCCAGCGCGGCCAGGATCGCCTCCCCCCGGCCGCTGAGGGTCACCCGCACCACGC
>JBKPRV010000211.1:0-2455 GCA_046734715.1 Actinomycetota bacterium
GTCCTGGAGCGGGTAGGGCGAGCCGTCGACGTCGGCCCACTCGACCGGGACCTCGACGACGATCGTGCCGGTGTCGTCGCTCACGCTCATGTAGTCGCTGTACGCCGGGGTCGAGGCGGAGCTCTGGTCGACGAGCTGGTCGTCGACGCCGAGGTCCTCGGCCGCCACGATCAGCTGATCGGGCGCAGGATCCTTGTCCCGGGTGGAGATCAGGATTCCCCCGGCCGCGGTGATCACCGCCGCGATGGCGGTGAGGACACCGGGCAGGCTCGTCCAGAAGCCGCCGGAGCCGCCGTCGGAGCTCCTCGTCCGGTCGGGCTCGGGCGCCCGAGCGCCGTCGGCGGCTGCATCCGGCCGCCATCCCGGAGGATCTTGGGCGCCGACGCCGCCGTCGGAGACCGAGTGGGTCCAGGCCGCTCCATCCCAGTAGCGGAACTGGTGGCGACCAAATGGGTCGGGATGCCACCCGGCGGGCGTGTCCGTCCGGCCGGGCGGGCGCGCCGGGCTGTAGTTCGACATCGCCGCCTCCGTGCGTTCGCTCGATTCACATCGCGATCGAGCTGATAGAGGCTGCGGGAGCGCCGGTGATACATCGACCGGCGTAGGGGTCGGCTCAGTACGCCGGATCGCGCTCGAGCGGGCAGCTCAGGCAATGGGCGCCGCCTCGCCCCCGTCCGAGCTCGAAGCCCGGGATGGTGATGACCTCGATGCCGGCCTTGCGGAGCTTGGTGTTGGTGTAGGTGTTGCGCTCGTAGGCCACGACGACGCCCGGTTCGACGGCGAGCACGTTGTTGCCGTCGTCCCACTGCTCGCGCTCGGCCTCGATCTCGTCGCCCCCGGTGGTGATGACGTGCATGTCGCCGACACCGAGATGGCGCCCCATCGACTCGACGAGCCCGGCGTCCTGCCGCTCGAGGACGATGTCGTCGGGCGAGTTGCCGGGCCGCACGGCCCAGACCCGGGCGTCCTCGACCACGTCGGGGTAGGCGCACACCGCGTCGTGGTCGACCATGGTCATCACCGTGTCGAGGTGCATGTAGTGGCGCGAGCGGGGCAGCACCACCGCCAGGACCAGCTCGGCCGCGCCCGCCGAGAACAGCCGCCGGGCGAGGAGCGACACCGCCTGCGGGGTGGTGCGCTCGCCCATGCCGATCAGCACGATGCCCTTCCCGATCGGCATGACGTCACCGCCCTCGATGGTGGCCCGGCCCCAGTCCTCGTCCGAGCCGCCGAGCCAGACCTCGACCCCGCCGTCCGCGGCGAACATCGGATGGAACCGGTAGATCGCCTCGACGATCATCGTCTCGGGCTTGCGGGCCGGCTTGGCCATCGGGTTCAGGGTGACCCCGCCGTAGATCCAGCACGACGAGTCGCGCTGGAAGATGAAGTTCGGCAGGGGCGGCACGAGCATGTGGGTCGGGTCGCCCGACTGGTAGAGCAGGCCCTCGCCGGTCGCCAGGTCCTCCGAGGCGATGCCGCCGATCAGCACGTCGGCGATGGCGTTGGGATCGGTCGTCGCCAGCCGCTCGGGAGCCACCTTGGCGAGCGACGGTCCGACCATCCGCTCGTTGAGCATGTGGTCGCACACCCATTGCTGCGCCTCGGGTAGGGCGAGGACGTCCGCGAACAGGGACTCGGCGAAGCAGACCTGGACGCCCCGCTCGCGCAGCGTCTCGGCGAAGACATCGTGCTCGACCTTGGCGCGCTTGACCCAGATGACGTCGTCGAACAGCAGGTCCTCCGCGTTGGAAGGGGTCAGGCGGGTGTGCTCGAGCCCGGGCCGGTGGACGAGCACCTTCCGCAGCGTGCCGATCTCGGAGTGGACTCCCCACGTCATGGCGCTCTCCTTCTGCTCGTTGCTTCGCACGGTCGCATGAGCGCCGGCCGGGGCCGAGGGGCGATGGCCCTCGCGCGCCGGGACGTTCGTCCCTACAGCGGGGCGTCGCCGCGGGCGGACGATCGACCCGAGCGGTGCTGCCGGTGTGGGAACCACCGGCGGGTCCTCATCGCCAACGCGCAGATCGGAGGCAGAGATGACGTCCACCGTCCGCTCTCCCGAAGTGAGCGTCGGTCCACCAGGGTCGGCGACGCTCCAGGGCCACGCCGAACGGCTCGGCCTGCCGTCGGCCACAGCCCTCGTCATCGGCAGCATCATCGGCACCGGCGTGTTCACGATGCCCGCGGTCATGGCCGGGGCGGGGACGAGCTCGCTCGTCACGCTCGGCATCATCAGCGTCGGCGCCATCCTACTCGGCCTGCTGTTCGGCCAGCTCACCAAGCGGGTCCCGCACAACGAAGGCGGCCTGTACGCCTACGCCCGGCACGAGTTCGGCGACTTCGCCGGCTATGCCACGGCGTGGTGCTACTGGATCACCTGCTGGGCGGGCAACGCGGCCATCGTGTCGTCGTGGGTGCTGTACGTCGAGGAGCTGTTCGGCATCGACAACCCGTCCGC
>JBKPRV010000212.1:0-12376 GCA_046734715.1 Actinomycetota bacterium
GCCCCGCCCCGGCCGCCGGCGCCGAAAGCCCTGAGGCGAAGGCGCTGGGCGCCGACGTGCCGGAGAGCATGGCCGAGGTGCCGTATGTGGCGTGACGCGGCCCTCGTGGCCGGGCGCGACCTGCGGGTCGAGGCCCGCAGCCGGGTGACCCTGCAGCAGGTCGGCCCCTTCGCCCTGCTGGTGCTGATCCTGTTCGCCTTCGCCCTGGACCCCGCCCGCCAGACGCTCGAGCGGGCCACGCCCGGCCTCTACTGGGTGACGGTACTGTTCTCGGCCCTCCTCGCCCTGGCCCGCAGCGCGGCGCTGGACGAGACCGACGGCGTGCGCGACGCCCTGCGCCTGTCCGCCCTGGAGCCGGCCGGAGTGTTCGCCGGCAAGGCCCTGGCGGTGGCGGCCGAGCTGCTGGCGCTGGAGGTCGTCCTCGGGATCGGCGTGATCATCCTCTACGGCGCCGAGCCCGCCGGGATCGGGCTGCTCGTCGTCACCTGCGTCTCGGCTACCGCTGCCATCGCCACCACCGGTACGCTGTATGGCGCCCTGGTCAGCGGCCTGCGGGTGCGTGAGACGCTGCTCCCCCTGCTGCTGCTCCCCGTGCTGGCACCGGTCCTCCTCGGTGCTACCCGAGCGTTCGAAGCCGCGCTCGGCGGGGCGCCTGCGGAAGGCTGGCCGTGGTGCGGCCTGCTGGCCGCGTTCGCCGTGTTGTATTCCGTCGCCGGGGCAGCCGCCTACGGCACCCTCCTGGAGGGCTCGTGACCGCCACCACCTCGCCCCGTACCGCCGCCGGCGCCCCCCAGCCGGCCGACGGCGCCGCGGCCGTCCCCGCCCACACCGGGTCGCGCACGACCCGGATCCTGGGCGTCCTCGCCCTGGCCTCCAGCGCCCTGCTGGTGCTCTACGGCCTGGTCATCAGCCCGCCGGACGTGGAGATGGCCGACTCGGTGCGGCTCATGTACGTGCACGTGCCGTCGGCCACCTATCTCTACGTCGGCTGCTTCTTCACCACCTTCGCCTCCGCCATGTGGCTGTGGAAGCGCACCCCCGGCTGGGACGCCCTGGCCGAGGCCGGTGCCGAGGTCGCCCTGGTGTTCTCGTTGATCACCCTGGGGACCGGCTCGCTGTGGGGCCGTCCCACCTGGGGCACCTACTGGACATGGGACGCCCGCCTCACCTCGACCGCGGTGCTCACCGTCCTGCTGATCGGCTACCTGGCGCTGCGCCGCCTCGACCTCGACCCCGGGGCCCGCTCGGCGCGGGTGGCGGTGCTGGGCCTGCTGCTGGTGCCCAACGTCATCGTGGTCAACCGCTCGGTCGAGTGGTGGCGCAGCCTGCACCAGGGCTCGACCCTGTCCCGCATCGACCCCACCATCGAGGGCGACATGCTGGTGGCCCTCATGGTCGGGTTCCTGGCGCTGGGGCTGGTGTTCGCCTGGCTCATGATCCACCGCTTCCGGGTGGCCTGGCTGGAGCAGCAGGCCGATCGATTCGATCTCGACGAGGCCCTGGCCCTGCGCCGGGCCGAGGCCACCGTCGCCCTCACCACCGCGACCGACGCCGCCAAGGGGACCGCATGATCGCCATGACCCACGCCGGGTACGTCGCCGCCGGCTGGATCGGGACCGCCGTGCTGCTGGGCGGGTACGCCTGGCACGTGGTGCGCCGGGGCCGCAAGCTGTCCCGCCAGGTGCCCGCCTCGGAGCGCCGGTGGAGCTGACCCCCCGCACGCTCGATCCGGAGCCCGAGGGCGGCGACGCCCCCGTCCGGAGCCGGGCCCGGCGCCGCCACCGGCGCTGGCTGCCCCTGGCCGTGTTCGCCGTGGCCGTCGTCGGCCTGGGCGTCTTCGCGTACAAGGGCCTGTCCGACGCGGCCCTGTACTTCCGCACCGCGGACGAGGCCGTGGCCCAGCGCGACAGCCTCGGCAGCAAGCGCTTCCGCCTGGAGGGGACCGTCACCGGCGACCCCGTCGAAGACGGCGGCTTCCTGCGGTTCGCGGTGGTGTTCAACGGGGTGTCGGTCGACGTCGAGCACCAGGGCAGCCCGCCCGACATGTTCCGGCCCGGGCAGCCGGTCGTGATCGAGGGTCACTGGGACGGCACCGTGTTCGCGGGCGACCGCATCCTGGTCAAGCACGACGAGACCTACGAGTCCAAGGACGAGTACCAGGACCGCATCTCGCAGGCCGAAGAGGGTGGGGAGTCGGGCGGGGAGCCGCAAGGGTGAGCAACAACGCGCTGGGACTGGCGGGCATCGTGCTCGGCCTGGCGGCGTCCATCGGCGGCGTCGTCAGCCTGGCCTTCGCCCTGGCGCGCCGCCGCCCCCACCTGCAGGCCGTGGGTCGTTCCTATGTGCTGCTGGCGCTGCTGGGCGCGGTGGTGGCGGTGATCGCCATGCAGCGCGCCCTCATCACCCGCGACTTCACGGTCGAGTACGTGGCCGACAACGGCTCCACCCGCACGCCCGCGCTCTACAACGTCGCCACCATGTGGGGGGCGCTGGAGGGCTCGATCCTGCTGTGGGTGCTGGTGCTGTGCGGCTACATGGCGGCGGTGGTGCACAAGTTCCGGCGCCGCCTCGACGATCCGCTCGTGGGCTGGGCCATGCTCACCATGCTGGTCGTCAGCGCGTTCTTCTTCGCCCTGCTGCTGGGCCCGGCCCGGCCGTTCCACGAGTTCCACCCGCCGCCCGGCTTCGACGGCCCGGGGCCCAACCCGCTGCTCCAGAACCACCCGCTCATGGCGGTCCACCCGCCGATGCTCTACCTGGGCTATGTGGGCTTCACCGTGCCGTTCGCCTTCGCGGTGGCGGCGCTGGTGACCGGCCGGGTGGGGGAGGGCTGGCTGCTCGAGACCCGGCGCTGGACCCTGTTCGCCTGGGGCTTCCTCACCATCGGCATCGTGCTGGGCGCCTGGTGGAGCTACGAGGTCCTCAACTGGGGCGGCTACTGGGGCTGGGACCCGGTGGAGAACGCGTCGCTGCTGCCCTGGCTGACCGGCACCGCCTACCTGCACTCGGTGATGGTGCAGGAACGCCGGGGCATGCTCCGGGTCTGGAACCTGTCGCTGCTGTGCGCCACGTTCAGCCTCACCATCCTCGGCACGTTCCTGACCCGCTCGGGCGTCATCGCCTCGGTGCACGCCTTCACCGAGGGCTCGATCGGCAAGTGGCTGCTGGGGTTCTTCGGCCTGGTGGTGGCGGTGACGCTGGGGCTGATCGGCTGGCGCGGGGACCGGCTGCGAGCGCCCGGGCGCATCGACTCGCCCGTGTCGCGCGAGGGCGCCTTCCTGGCCAACAACGTGCTGTTCGCGGCGTTCGCCTTCGTGGTGCTGCTGGGCACCGTGTTCCCGCTGCTGGTGGAGGCGATCCGGGGCGACCAGCTGTCGGTGGGGGCGCCCTACTTCGACCGCATGACCATGCCCATCGGCATCGCGCTGCTGTTCCTCATGGCCGTGGCGCCGGTGCTGCCGTGGCGCAAGGCGTCGACCGAGCTCTTGTCCCAGCGCCTGTTCTGGCCCGCCTGGGCCGGGGTCGCGGCGGTGGTGATCGCCGTGGTGCTGGGCGCGCGGGGACTGGCGCCGTTGGTCGCCTTCGGCCTGGGCGCGTTCGCAGCCGGCTCGGCGGTGCGCCAGGTGGTGCTGGCCACCCGGCGCCAGGGCTGGCGGGGCCTGGTGGGGCGCGCCAACGGCGGCATGGTGGTGCACATCGGCGTGGTGATCATCGCCGTCGCGCTGGCCGCGTCGTCGAGCTACGACCGCGAGCAGGAGCTGACCCTGGCGGTCGGCGACACGGCCACGGTGGCCGGCCACGAGATCACCTACGTCGGCAACCGCACGGTCGAGGCTTCGAACAAGACCTCGGTCCGGGCGCAGATCCGGGTCGACGGCCAGGTGTTCGAGCCGGCCATCAACCGTTTCCGCGGCACCGAGCAGTCCATCGGCACCCCGTCGGTGTCCACCGGGCTGCGCCAGGACGTGTTCCTGTCGCTGGTGCGGGCCCCCGAGGGCGACGAGGGCCAGACCATCGGGCTGCTGGTCGTGGTGCAGCCGCTGGTCTCCTGGCTGTGGATCGGCGGGCTCGTCATGGTGATGGGCACGCTGCTGGCCGCCTTCCCGGGCCGGCGCCGCAACCCGATCGACCCGGTGTCCGCCCCCGTGACCGTGGCGGGCACCCCGGCCGAGGCGCCGCCCCCGCGTGAGCCGGAGCCCGAGCCGGAGCCGGTGGAGGTGGGGTCGTGACCGAGGTCGTCGAGACGCCACCGGAGGACGGCTACGCCGACGAGCCGCCGCGCCGGCGCCGCACCGGCCTCATCGTCTCGCTGGTGGTGGCGTTGCTGGCCGTCGGGTTCGTGGTGGTGCTGGCCACCAGCGAGCCGGCCAGCGAACGGCGGGCGCACAGCCCTCTGGTCGGCAAGGCCGTCCCCGCGCTGGCGGGGGAGACGCTCGACGGCGGCAACTTCAACATCGACGACAACCGCGGCCGCTGGGTGCTGGTCAACTTCTTCGCCACCTGGTGCGCGCCCTGCCGGATCGAGCACCCCGAGTTGCAAGCGTTCGAGGACGCCCACCGCCCGGCGGGCGACGCCGCGGTGGTCAGCGTCGTGTACCGCGACACCGAGGCCAACACCCGTGACTTCTTCGCCGACAACGGCGGCGACTGGCCGGTCCTGCTCAACGAGGACGGCCGGGCGCCGGTCGACTTCGGCGTGGTCAAGGTGCCGGAGTCGTACCTGGTCAGCCCCGACGGCATCGTGGTGGCCAAGTTCAACGGCGGTGTGACCCAGGCGGACCTGGACGCCACCATCGCCCGCTTCGGAGGGACAGGGTGACCGCCGCCACCGCCGCCACCCGCCACCGCCCCCGCCCGGGGCTCCGCACGCTCGGCTGGCCCCTGCTGGCGATCGTGCTCGGGGTGGCGCTGCTGATCGGCGTGACCGGCACGCGCCCGCCGCGCACCGCAGAGGACCGGGCCCGGGCCCTGTCCGAGTCGGTGGCGTGCCCGGTGTGCGACGGGCAATCGGTGGCCGAGTCCGACTCGGAGGCGGCCAAGGGCATCCGCAACGTGATCAGCACTCGCCTCTCGGAGGGCGCCACCGACGCCCAGATCCGCGACGAGCTGGCCGCGTCGTACGGCGAGCACATCCTGCTCACCCCCGGCCGCACGGGCGTGGCCAGCCTGGTGTGGACCCTGCCGGTCGTGGTCCTCGTGGCCGCGCTGGCAGGGCTGGCCGTGACCTTCCGGCGCTGGCGCCGGGCCGGCGGGGCCCGGGCCACGGACGCCGACCGCGAGCTGGTGGCTGCGGCGCGCCGGTCCGACGGCTACCGGGACGACACGTGAGCGAGCTTGTCGAGCGAACCAGAAGCACGAGCACCACCGCCCAGCGAGGCCTCGACCCCGACGCCCTGGCGGCGCTCGAGGAGCAGCGGCGCTTCCTGCTGCGGTCGCTCGACGATCTGGAGCGTGAGCACGAGGCGGGCGACGTCGACGACGTCGACTACGAGACCCTGAAGGACGACTACACCGCCCGGGCCGCCCGCACGATCCGCTCCATCGAGTCGCACCACGCCCGCATGGCCGAGGCCCGCACCCCGCGCTCCTGGCGGCGGCTGCTGGTCACCGTAGCCGCAGTGGGCGTCTTCGCCCTGCTCGCCGGCGTGGTGGTGGCCCAGGCCGCGGGCCGCCGAGGCGCGGGCGACAGCATCACCGGCGACGTGCGGTCGACCACCCGGTCCCGGTTGGACGAGGCCCTCCAGCTGGCCAGCCGGCAGCAGTACGACCAGGCCATCGCCCTCTACGACGACGTGCTGGCCGACCAGCCCGACAACGTCGAGGCCATGACCTACAAGGGCTGGATCCAGTACCAGTCGGGCGACGGCCAGGGCGTGGTCACGCTCATCGACGCCGCCGAGCTCGACCCGGAGTACCCGCCGGTCCACGCCTTCTTGGCGGTGGCGTTCGATCGCCTCGGCCGACCCGAGACGGCCCAGCTGGAGCTGGACCGCCTCGACGCCCTCGACCCCCCGCCCGAGTTCCGCGAGCTGACCGCCCCCCTCCGCGCGCGCCTCGCATCCGCTACCACCACCACGACCACGCCTCCCGCGCCATGATCCGGCCGGCGCGCGTGACCTTCGCCGTCCTCGACCGGGCTCCCGGCGCGCGCACCCTCGGCGCGTTCGAGGACCGCGTACGGGGCATCAGCCCCGCGTAGCCGCGTTCACGCCGGCCCAGAAGTCCTGCACGAGCGGGCTCGGGGCCGGGGACAGCGCATGTCGCTGGGTGAGCAGGATCCCGGTGGCGCCCCGGTCGAGCTGGGAGCGCCAGGTCACCCCGCTCCCGCCGTCCCAGCCCACCCCCGCGGGGAAGGGCGGGTCGGCCGCGCCCTCGGCCGGCACCATCAGGCCGAGGCCCCAGCTGCCGTGGTCGCCGAAGAACATGTCGTAGGGCTCGCGCTGGGCGGGCGTGAGGTGATCGCGGGTCATCAGCGCCACCGTCTCCGGGGTCAGCACGCCCCGGCCGCCCGCCAGCAGCATGGACACGAAGGCCCAGTAGTCGTCGACGGTGGACACCAGCCAACCGCTGGCGTCCGGGTGCCGGGGCGGGGCGGCCCACCAGCTGCCGGGCGGCTCGTCCAGCAGCGACAGCTCGCCCGTCTCGCCGTCGGGCAGGTAGAAGGAGGTGAGCCTTTCGAGGCGGTCGGGCGGCACCCAGAACCCGGTGTCGTCCATGCCCAGCGGCGCGAAGATGCGCTCCCGCAGCACCTCGCCGAGGTCCTGGCCGCAGGCTCGGGCGAGCAGGATGCCGAGCACCTGGGTCCCGGTGTTGTAGAGCCAGACCTCGCCCGGTTGGTAGATGAGCGGCAGCGTGCCCAGGGCTGCGATCCAGCTGTCCGGGTTGTGGGGGCCGGGAGGCCAGGGCGGGCCGCCGATGCTGAGGAGCTGCCGGTCGGCCTCGGCCACCTGGATGGGATAGGTCCCCGGCATGGCCATCACCGCCCCGAAGCCGAGCCGGAAGTCGAGCAGGTCGGCGAGGGTGATGGCGCGGCGGGCGGGGACGGTGTCGTCGATCTCGGCGTCGAGCGCCCGCAGCACCCGGCGGCCGGCCAGCTCGGGCAGCATGTCGTCGACCGGATCCTCCAGGTGGAGGCGGCCCTCGTCGACCAGCGTCAGGGCGGCCGCGGCCACCACCGGCTTGGTCAGCGAGGCCATCCGGAAGATGGCGTCACGGCGCAGCGGGGCGTCGGCCGTGAACGACGGGGCGCCGATGGCCTCGACGTGCACGTCGTCGCCCAGGGCCACCAGCAGCACCAGGCCGGGCAGCTCGCCGGCGCCCACGCGGGCGGCCATGGTGTCATGCAAGCGGGCGAGCCCGTCGCGGGACAGCGGCACGGCTACAGCTCGGGGGGCGGGATGTAGCGGGCCTTGCTCCAGCGGCCGGCGTCCCAGGTGACGACCCAGGTCGACGCCTTGGGCCACAGGAGCGGCTCTTTGATCCGGGCGGTGGTCGCCTTGAGGATCCGCAGCATGTCGGGGATGACGTCACCGTGGCTGCAGAGGGCCACGGCGTCGTCGTTCGTGCGCAGCTCGTCGGCCAGGGCCAGCGCTTCCTCGCCGTCGGATCCCTCGGCCAGGCGCTCGTCGGTCTCCACCTTGCGGCCGAGCCGTTCGGCCAGCGGTTCGAGGCTCTGCACGCACCGGACCGACGGGCTGCTGACCAGCCGGGTGATCCCGGCCGACGCGAGGGTGTCCGCGATGGCAGCCGCCTGGCGGCGGCCCTTGGTGCTGAGCGGTCGGAGGTCGTCCGAGCGGTGCCACTCCGACCGGTTGCCGGCGGCGGTATGGCGGATGACGTAGAGCCTCATGAGCGGGGAGATGATGCCAGATCTGCGGTGGGATCACCGCGGTCGGTGAACGGCGGCGGCCACCGACCGCAGCTCGGCGAGCACCCGGGGCAGCGCGTCGAGCAGCCGGTCGATGTCGTCATCGGTGCTCGACCAGCCTACGGACAGGCGCAGGCTGTGATGGGCGTCGACGCCCATCGCCTCCAGCACGGGCGAAGGCTCCAGCGACTCGGACGAGCAGGCGCTGCCCGAGTGGGCCGCGACACCGGCCCGGTCCAGGCCGAGCAGCACGGCCTGGGGCTCGATGCCCTCGACGCCCAGGCACACGATGTGGGGCAGGCGCTGGTCCGGGTCGCCGTAGACCCGGAGCCCGTCGAGGCCGGGCGTGGTGGCCAGAGCGGCCAGGATGCGGCCGGTCAGCCGCCGCTGCTCCGCCGCCTCCACTCCGACGTCGACCGCGGCGCAGGCCGCGCCGAACCCGGCGATGGCCGGCACGTTCTCGACCCCGGCCCGCCGCGCCCGCTCCTGGTCCCCGCCGACCAGCAGCGGGGGCAGGCGCAGGCCCTGGCGGACCAGCAGGGCGCCCACGCCCGGCGGTCCGCCCAGCTTGTGGGCGCTGAGCGACATGAGGTCGGCGCCCAGAGCCCGGAACGCCACCGGTGCGTGGCCCAGCGCCTGGGCCGCGTCCACGTGGACCAGCACCCCCCGCTCCCGGCAGGCGGCCACCGCCTCGGCGACCGGCTGGGTGGTCCCGACCTCGTGGTTGCCCCACTGGAGGTGGACCAGCCCGGTGTCGTCCCGCACCGCGGCGAGCAGGTCGTCCACGGCGACCCGGCCCTGCGAGTCGACCGGCACCACGGTCACGTCCCCGTGGCGGGCGGCGGCCAGGCGCACGGCCGAGTGCTCGATGGCCGGGACCACCTGGTGCCGGCCGCGGCCGGCCCCGCCCCAGCAGGCGGCGGCGATGGCCTCGGTGGCCCCGCTGGTGAACACGACCTCCCGGGGGCGGGCGCCGGACCGCTCGGCCACCTGGGCCCGGGCCTGCTCGACCGCCACCCGGGTGGTCAGGCCCTCCTGGTGGATGCGGCCCGGGTCGCCGGTGGCGCCCAGCCACTCGATCAGCGCCTCCCGGGCCTCAGGCCGCAGCGGGGAGGTCGATGCGTGATCGAGGTAGGCGCGCTCGGTGGGCGGCCGCGGCGGGCGGTCGGCAGTCGCCCCGGGGGGAGGGGAAGAGGTGGGCGACTGCCGTCCCGCCGTGCTAGTTCCCGTGAACGGAGGTCACGCAATGCTCGCCCCCCGTCGGGAGCGAGAGGGCGGTCTCGGTGAGCAGGTCCCGCCCGTAGAGCGCCTCGAGCATCCCCCTCACCATGCCACGATCGACGGCGCAGATGACGGGATGTTCGATGGCGGCCCCGCCGAAGGGGCAATGCTCGCTCACGATGCGCAGCTGGTCGCCGTGGCGCTCGGCGTGGGCCGCGAAGCCGTGCGCGGTGAGCGCGTCGGCCACCGCGTGCAGTGCGGCCTGGAACGAGCGGTGCGAATCGGAGCCGGGCGACATGGACGAGGCCATGGCCCGGCCGTAGTCGATGCCTACTTCCTCGGCCAGCTGCTCGGCCCGGTCGGGCGCCAGGTCGGCCAGGGCCCGACCCAACAGCTCGACCAGCACGTCGTCGTGGCGCAGCGGCAGCTCGAGGACGATCTCGGGGGCGGTGACCCGGTAGCGCTTGGAGGGACGCCCGGCGCCGCCGCCCGGTGGGCGGGCGATCGCCACCTCGACGTAGGCCCCGGCCACCAGCTTGTCCAGGTGGTGGCGGGCGACGTTGGGGTGGAGGGCGAAGCGCTCGGCCACGGCCGCGGCGGTGACGCCGTCGGGATGCTCGTGGACGAAGAGGTAGATCTCGCGGCGGGTGGGGTCGCCGAAGGCCGAGGTTATGGCCGTCACCGCCGAGGCGAATTCGGTCGGTGAGAGGGGCGGCCGGTCCACGGCCGGTATTCTACCTATCTCCGTAGTGCTAATCCCCTGAACCGCCGGGAGCGCCATGCCCGTCACCGAAGCGCAGGTCCTCGAGGCCCTCCGCCCCGTCCAGGACCCCGAGCTCCACCGGAGCATCGTCGACCTGGAGATGGTGCGGGGCATCGCCATCGACGGCCCGCAGGTGGGGGTCACGATCGCGCTCACCGTGGCCGGCTGCCCGCTGCGCAACGAGATCCAGAACCGGGTGACCGGGGCGCTGACCGCCCTCGACGGGGTCGACGCCGTGGGCCTCGACTTCACGGTCATGACCGACGAGGAGCGGGTCGCGCTGCGCACCAAGCTGCACGGCGACCCGGGCGCCACCGCCGGCACCCACCAGGCCCACGGCCACGCCGAGGGTCGCGAGATCCCCTTCGCCGATCCCGGCAGCCCCACCCGGGTGCTGCTGGTGGCGTCGGGCAAGGGCGGCGTGGGCAAGTCCTCGGTGACCACGAACCTGGCGGTGGCCCTGGCCCGCCGCGGCAAGGACGTGGCCGTGGTCGACGCCGACGTGTGGGGCTTCTCCATCCCCCGCATGCTCGGCGTGCAGCACGCCCCCGTGGTCATCGACCAGATGCTGGTCCCGCCGGAGGCGCACGGCGTGCGCTGCATCTCGATGGGGTTCTTCGCCGCCGAGGACCAGCCGGTCATCTGGCGGGGCCCGATGCTGCACAAGGCGCTGGAGCAGTTCCTCACCGATGTGTTCTGGGACGACCCCGACTTCCTGGTCGTAGACCTCCCGCCCGGCACGGGCGACATCTCGCTGAGCCTGGCGCAGTTCCTGCCCCGCTCCGAGGTCTACATCGTCACGACCCCCCAGCCCGCCGCGCAGCGGGTGGCCCAGCGGGCGGCGTTCATGGCCCAGAAGGTCAACCTGGAGGTCAAGGGCGTCATCGAGAACATGTCCTGGTTCACCGGCGACGACGGCCGCCGTTACGAGCTGTTCGGCGCCGGCGGCGGCGACGAGCTCGCCACCCGCCTGGGCGTCCCCCTCCTCGGCCGGGTCCCCCTGGTCCCTGCCCTCCGCGAGGGCGCCGACGCCGGCCGCCCCATCATGGTCACCGACCCCGAAGGCGAAGCCGCCGACGTCTTCGCCCACATCGCGGCCACCATCGACGTCGACCTCGCCCCCACCCGCATCTACCACTCCGAACTCCGCATCGGTTAGCCGGTGGCGGCGGTTTCGTCGACGTCCTCGGGCTTGTGGAAGCCGGGAACAGGGCGGGGCTTGCGGTGGACGATGATGTCGTCGACCAGGCCGTAGGCGACGGCGTCGTCGCCGCGGAGGATGTAGTCGCGGTCGATGTCGGTGGCGATGCGCTCGCGGGGTTGGCCGGTGCGCTCGGTGAGGATGTCGACCATGCGCTCGCGCATGAGGACCATCTCGCGGACGGCGATCTCCATGTCGACCGACTGGCCCTGGGCGCCGCCGTGGGGTTGGTGGATGAGGATGCGGGCGTTGGGGAGGGCGGAGCGGTGGCCCTCGGCGCCCGCGGCCAGCAGGACGGCGGCGGCCGAGCAGGCCTGGCCTACGCAGACGGTGTGGACCGGGGGGGCCATGAACTGCATGGCGTCGTAGACGCCGAACATGGCGGTGACGTCGCCGCCGGGAGAGTTGATGTACAGGTTCACCGGGCGGTCGGCGTCCTCGCCCTCGAGGTGGAGCAGCTGGGCGATGATCAGGTTGGCGACGCTCTCGTCGAGGGCCGAGCCCAGGAACACGATGCGCTCCCGCAACAGGCGCGAGTAGATGTCGTAGGCCCGTTCGCCCCGGTTGGTGGACTCGATGACGGTGGGGATGAGCACGCTGCCGTTCCTCCTTCGTGCAACCGGGCGGTTGCGAATCCGAGCGTAGGGGTGACGCTGGCGAAGCGCAACTGTAGAGTTGCGCGTATGGCCGAAGATGTGACCCGGAGCGTGGACCTCGACGCGTCGCCCGACGACGTGTGGCGGGCGGTGGCCGATCCCGGCGAGCGGGCGCAGTGGCTCGACGATCCCGACGCCGTGTGCCGCCGCATGCGGGTGGACGAGGCGGCACCGGGGGAGCGGCTGGTGTGGACCTGGTGGCGGCCGGGCGAGGAGGGCGACGCCTCCACCGTGTCGGTCGTGCTCTCGCCCCTCGACAGCGGCGGGACCCGGGTCGTTGTGACCGAGTCGCTGCCGGCATACGCGCCGGTCCAGGTGCAGGCGAAGGCCGAGGCCCACGCCCAGATGCAGGCCCGGGCCGACACGAGGGCGGCCGCGGTGGCCGCGTGGGCGGCCCGGCTCGTGGGCCTGGAGCTGGTGTTCGCCGGCGGTCGTGTCCCCGTCGCCGTCGCCTGAGCCGGCCGACGCGGTGTTCGCGGCCCTGGCCGATCCCACCCGCCGGGACGTCCTGCGGGCGGTGGCCGAGCGCGGCCCGGTGACCGCCACCGCGCTGGCCGGGGGCCTGCCGGTCTCCCGCCAGGCGGTGGCCAAGCACCTCGGCCTGCTGCGCGCGGCGGGGCTGGTGGAGGCCGAGCGCAGCGGGCGCGAGACCCGCTTCGTGGCCCGCA
>JBKPRV010000213.1:0-4039 GCA_046734715.1 Actinomycetota bacterium
GCCGGCGAGGACATGGCCCGGGTCTTCGCCTGGCTGCGACCGAACGACCTCGTGTGGAACTACTGGGTCAACAACTACCTCATGGGCCACAACCCGCCCGCGTTCGACATCCTGTACTGGAACAACGACACCACGCGCCTCCCGGCCGGACTGCACTCCGACTTCCTCGACCTGTACCTGACCAACGGGCTCGTCGGGGGCACGCTCGAGGTGCTCGGAACGCCAGTCGATCTCGGCAAAGTCGGCTGCGACAGCTTCGTGGTCGCCGGCTACACCGACCACATCATCCCCTGGGAGGGCGCGTACCGCACCACCCAGCTGCTCGGTGGTGAGAGCCGGTTCGTGCTCAGCAACGGCGGTCACATCCAGGCGATCCTCAACCCGCCGGACAACCCGAAGGCGTCCTACTTCACGTCCGACTCGCTGCCGGCGACGGCCGCCCAATGGCGCGACGGCGCCACGCAGGTGACGGGGTCGTGGTGGACGCTGTGGCACGAGTGGCTCGCGGCGCGCTCCGGCACCAAGCGGACGCGACGCAAGCGTGCCGGCAACGCGGCCCACCCGCCGCTCGAACCCGCACCCGGGCGCTACGTCCGCCTGTAGTGCCGGGGCTGCGCACCTTCGCCCGTGTCGACGGGCACCTCCTGCGGGTGTCCGTCCGCGGCGACGGCCCGCCGATCCTCCTGATCATGGGGTTGGGCGGCAACATCGAGATGTGGGACCCGCTGGAGCGCGAGCTCCACGCCCGGGGGTTCCAGACCATCGCCTACGACGCGCCCGGAACCGGACACTCGCCACCCCGGCTCGTCCCGCTGCGGCCACACGGCCTCGCCCGCCAGGCCGCCCACCTCCTGGACAGCCTCGGCCTGCCGGAAGCCCACGTGCTCGGCGTGTCGTTCGGGGGCGGTGTCGCCCAGGAGCTGGCCCTGCGCAACCCTCACCGAGTCCGCCGGCTGGTCCTGGCCTCCACGTCGTGCGGGCTCGGTGGCGTCCCCGGCACGCCCCTGGCGCTCGGCCTGCTCGCCACGCCGCTGCGCTACTACTCGCCCCGCTTCCTGCAGGCGACCGCCCGCTGGATGTACGGCCCGATCGCCGACCCCGACGGACGGCTCATGCACCGGCAGGTCAACGCTCGCCGGTCACGACCCCCGACGATGTGGGGCTACCTGAGCCAGCTCTACGCGACCGCGGGCTGGACGAGCCTTCCGTGGTTGCACCGCATCGCCGCACCAACGCTCGTCCTCTCCGGTGGCAAGGACCCCATCGTCCCACCCGTGAACGCGCGGATCCTCGGATCCCGCATAGCTGGCGCAACCGTCCATGTCGTGCCCGATGCCGGGCACCTGCTGCTCATGGATCACGCCGTCGAGTGCGCGGATGTGATCAGCCGCTTCCTCCACGACGAACCGAACAGAACCTGAAAGGTCTCAACCGTGCTCCTACCGCTCGTTGCCGAACCGTTCACCGCGCCGACCGACCGGGACCTGCTTCCCTCCGAGCGGCGGGAGTTCGTCCGCACGCACCGGACCTGCGTCTTCGGCTACCGCCGCCGCAGCGACGGTCCCGCCATGTCCGTCGTCTACTACGTGCCGACCGACGACGACGAGCTGCTCGTGTCGACCATGGCCGGCCGAAGCAAGGCCATCGCCGTCGCGAGCGACCCGAAGGTGAGCCTCTGCGTGCTCGACGAGCGGTGGCCTTTCACCTACCTCCAGGTGTACGCCGACGCCACGGTCGATCCGGACCCGGAGCTCGTCGTCGACGTGATGATGGCCGTCGGCGAGCGCATGTCGGGCCAGCCCCTCGGCGCGGAGGCGCGCCCCGCCGTGGAGGCCATGGCGGAGCAGGAGGGTCGCGTCGTGCTGCGCTGCCGCCCGTACGCCACCTTCGCCACGCCGCCCCGGCACCTGCACCGCGAGGCCGCCCGCCTCAGGCACTGGGTCTCGGGGAGCGTCCCCTGGGACGCACCCGACCCCGCCTGATCCTCACACCCGAAGCCCGAGCGGGCCGCGGTCGACGATGAACGATCGAGTCGCGAAGACCCGCGAACGAGGTCACCAGACGGTTGGGGAGCGGCGGTCACGACGCAGGCCGGTTGACCGATGAGTTCCGAGCAGACCACCCGTCAGGATGGCCAGGACCCGCACGAAGGAGCCCACATGACTGCGCCGACCACCCACACCCTCGACGTCCCCGGCGCCAGGTTGGCGTATGACGTCCGTGAGCCCGACACCCCGAGCGACATGCGCCCGCTGTTCATCTTCGGCTCGCCGATGGGCGCCTCGGGTTTCGAGCAGCTCGTCGGTCACCTCACCGACCGCACGATCATCACCTACGACCCCCGCGGCATGGAGCGGAGCCTCCGTGAGCCCGGTGGTGAGCTCACGGCGGAGGTGCACGCCGAGGACTACCACCGCGTCGTCGAGGCTGCCGGGCTCGGGCCGGTGGACGCGTTCGGGTCGAGCGGTGGCGGTATGTGCGGCCTGCACTGGGTGGTCGCCCACCCCCAGGACGTGCGCACCTTCATCTCCCACGAGCCACCGGTGATCACGCTGCTCGAGGACGGCCAGATGGCGATCAAGGTGCAGGCCGACATCGTCGCCACCTATCAGCGGGAGGGCTTCGGCCCAGCCATGGCGAAGTTCATCCAGCTGGTCACGCATCAGGGCCTGCTGCCCGACGACTATCTGGACCGGCCCGCGCCAGACCCAGCGCAGTTCGGTCTCCCCACCGAGGACGACGGCTCCCGGGATGACCTGCTGCTGAGTGGCAACCTCGCCATGTCGCCCTTCGCGCCCGACGCGAAGGCC
Source organism: Actinomycetota bacterium (assembly GCA_046734715.1). GTDB lineage: Bacteria > Actinomycetota > Acidimicrobiia > Acidimicrobiales > VFJN01 > ZC4RG19. Next base: position 2,811 of record JBKPRV010000213.1, read on the forward strand.
CTGCGGGCGTCGTCCGTGCGCATCGTGCCCGCAATCGGCGCTCTGGGTGAGGGCGGGTTGGCTCGGCGCGGTGGTGAGGCGGTCGCGCGGCTGCTGGGCGTCGAGCCGGTGATCTTCCCCGGGGACCACGGCGGCTTCGCTGCCAACGAATGGTCGCCCGACAACGACCCGGCCGCGTTCGCCGCGAAGCTCCGCGAGGTGCTCGTCGAGGCCTGATCCGGGTCAGCGTCAGACGGAAGCACTACCGAGCACGCAGAACTCGTTGCCCTCAGGGTCGGCCAGCACAACCCACGACGGTTCACCCTGTCCGATGTCAACCCGCGTGGCACCGAGCCCGATCAACCGCTCGACCTCGCCGTCACGGTCGTCGGGACGGAAGTCGAGGTGCAACCGGTTCTTGATCGACTTCGATTCCGCAACCCGAACGAACAGCAAGCCCGGAAGCCGATCCGGCGAAGATCGAATCTCGAATGCCTCAGGATCGTCATTGACGACGGCCCACCCCAGTGCGTCCTGCCACCACCGCCCGAGTGCACCGGGGTTGTGTGCGTCGATGGTGGTCTGCTCCCAGTCGAGCGGCACGACTGGAGAGTATGCCTGCCTCACACGCCGCGTAAGCCCACGGCGCCGTAGCCCGCTACGAGCCGTCGGCGAAGACATCCCTTGCTCGGCGAGTGCCGCGCTGAGCAAGCGGACGGCCTTGGGTCCCCCGCGTGCAGCGCAGCAACCGGTCAACACGTTGACAAGTCACCCAAGACTCGGAGGCTTCGAGAGCCAGCGGCGACAGACTGTCGTGGACGCGTGTGGACGGTGCGGTGGCTTGCTGCGATCAGAAGCGGTGGCGGGTATGGGTGAAGGTGCCCTTGCCGAACGCGAGGACCTTGGTGGGTGCCACGGAGAACACGAGCGCTGCGCCGACTTCGTGGTGGAAGCAGCCCTCACGGGCCTCGAACTTCCAGCGTCCGTCCCACTTCGACCGCCACCGGTCGGCGAGCCGCTTCAGCGTTGTGTCGTCGGTGGCTTGGATGGCCTCGCCCTCGACGACCACGTCAAGACCGCGGTCCCACTGGTTGCAGCCTGTCGTCAGGAGCACGTGCGGGTTGGCGCGCAAGTTGACCGCCTTCTGCTCGTCGGCACCGGTGGAGAAGTGGACGGCGCCGTCCTGCCAGATCGCGACGAGCGGGCTCGCGTGCGGTCGACCGTCCGCTCGCACGGTCGTGATCCAGAAC
>JBKPRV010000214.1:0-5841 GCA_046734715.1 Actinomycetota bacterium
GCTCCACGGCGGTGCCAAGTTCGGCGGCAACGGCTACAAGGTCTCCGGGGGTCTCCACGGCGTCGGCGTCTCGGTCGTCAACGCGCTGTCCCGCCGCGTCACGGTCGATGTCGACCAGAACGGCAAGCGCTACCAGATGAACTTCGCCGATGGCGGCAAGCCCCAGGGCAAGCTGCGGGTGGTGGGCGAGGCGCCTCGCAACGGCCGGCGAGAGCCCCGTCACGGCACGATCGTCACGTTCTGGCCCGACCCGACGGTGTTCGAGACGACCGAGTTCTCGGCCCGCACCATCATCGAGCGGCTGCAGATGATGGCGTTCCTCAACCGGGGCCTCGAGATCCGCTTCCGCGATGAGCGCCCGGGCCACGACCCCGAGCCGGTGATCTTCAAGTACGCCGGCGGCATCATCGACTTCGTCAAGCACGTCAACAAGACCAAGGAAAGCCTGTTCTCCAAGGTGGGCTATCTCGCCGACGAGGACGAGACGTCCGAGGTCGAGGTGGCGTTCCAGTGGAACACCGGGTTCAACACCGACGGCATCCACAGCTTCGCCAACGGCATCAACACGGTCGAGGGTGGCACTCACGAAGAGGGGTTCAAGGCGGCGCTCACCACCGCGGTGAACAAGTACGCCCGCGCCAAGAACCAGCTCAAGGAGAAGGACCAGAACCTCGCGGGCGAGGACATCCGCGAGGGCATCACCGCCATCATCTCGGTCCGGCTGCGCGACCCGCAGTTCGAGGGCCAGACCAAGGCCAAGTTGGGCAACACCTCCATGAAGACGCTCGTCCAGCGGGCCACCAACGAGAAGCTGGGCGACTGGCTGGAGGAGAATCCCACCGAGGCGAACAAGATCGTCCGCAAGAGCATCGCCGCCGCCCAGGCCCGGGCCGCGGCCAAGAAGGCGCGGGACGTCGTGCGCAACAAGACGCTGCTCGACGGCGCCGGCATGCCCGACAAGCTCAAGGACTGCTCGTCCAAGATCCGCGAAGAGCGCGAGCTGTTCATCGTCGAGGGCGACTCGGCGGGTGGCTCGGCGGTCCAGGCGCGGGATCCCGCCACCCAGGCGATCCTGCCCATCCGGGGCAAGATCCTGAACGTCGAGCGGGCCCGCATCGACAAGATGCTCAAGAACGAGGCGATCCAGACGCTGATCTCGGCGATCGGGGCCGGGCTCGGCGACGAGTTCGACCTCGACAAGCGGCGCTACGACAAGGTGTGCATCCTCACCGATGCCGACGTCGACGGCGCCCACATCCGCACGCTGCTGCTCACGTTCTTCTTCCGGCAGATGAAGCCGCTGGTCGAGCAGGGCCACATCTACCTGTGCGAGCCGCCGCTCTACTCCACCGAGGTGGGCAAGGAGAAGGTGTACCTCAAGGACGACGCGGCCAAGGCCCGCTTTCTGGAGGAGCGGCCCAACCACCGCAAGGAGTTCCAGCGGCTCAAGGGCCTCGGCGAGATGGACCACGAGGAGCTGCGGCTCACCACCATGGACCCCGCTCGCCGCACGCTGCTCCAGGTCAACGTCGAGCAGGCGGCGCTGGCCGACGAGGTGCTGTCCATCCTCATGGGCGAGGACGTGGAGATGCGCAAGCACTTCATCCAGACCAACGCCAACGACGTCCGCTTCATCGACATCTGAGACCCCATGCCTGACGAGAACATGACTCCCCCCACCGGCGACGAGAACGGCGTAGAGCGCGGCCGCCTGGCCATCGAGCCCATCGAGATCCAGGAGGAGATGGAACGCTCCTTCCTGGACTACGCCATGACGGTCATCACCGCCCGGGCCCTGCCCGACGTGCGGGACGGCCTCAAGCCGGTCCAGCGGCGAATCCTGTGGGGCATGCACGACATCGGCGCGCGCGCCGACCGGGGTTGGATGAAGTGCGCTCGCGTGACCGGCGAGGTCATGGGCAAGTTCCACCCGCACGGCGACGGCGCCATCTACGACGCCCTCGTGCGCATGGCGCAGGACTTCACGCTGCGCCATCCGCTGGTGGCCGGCCACGGCAACTTCGGCTCGCCCGACTTCGGGCCCGCCGCCTCCCGGTACACGGAGTGCCGGCTGGCCCTGTTGTCGGGCGACGTGATGCTGGCCGACATCGACGAGGAGACCGTCGACTTCGTCGACAACTACTCGGGTGAGTTCGTGCAGCCGGTGGTGCTGCCGGCCCGGTTCCCCAACCTGCTGGTGAACGGCAGCCAGGGCATCGCGGTGGGCATGGCCACCAACATCCCGCCCCACAACCTGCGCGAGGCCATCGACGCGGTGGTCCACCTCATCGACCACCCCGACGCCACCCCCGACGACCTCATGAAGTTCGTCCGGGGCCCGGACTTCCCCACCGGCGGCCTGATCATGGGCCGGGCCGGGATCATGGACGCCTACCGCACCGGCCGGGGGTCCATCCGGGTGCGGGCCCGCACCGAGATCGTCGAGGGCACCGGCCGCCAGCGCGATCGCATCGTGGTCACCGAGATGCCGTACCAGGCGTCGATCTCGGCCACCGCCGTCAAGATCAAGGAGCTGGTCGAGTCCCGCCAGATCGAGGGGATCGCGGACGTCAACGACGAGTCGGCGGCCGGCCAGACCCGGCTGGTCATCGAGCTCAAGAAGGACGCGCCCGCGCTCGTCATCCTCAACAACCTGTACAAGCACACGCCGCTGCAGACCAACTTCGCGGTCAACACGGTGGCACTGGTCGACGGCGTGCCCCGCACCCTCAACCTGGTGCAGATGCTGCGGGCCTACGTCGACCACCAGGTCGACGTCATCCGGCGGCGCAGCCAGTTCCGGCTGGACAAGGCGCGGCGTCGCGCGCATCTGGTCGAGGGCCTGCTCAAGGCGATCGACGTCATCGACGAGGTCATCGCGCTCATCCGGGCGTCCGACGATCGGGCCGCGGCCCGGGCCGGGTTGATGGCCGAGCCCTTTGAGTTCTCGATCGACCAGGCCGAGCACATCCTGGACATGCGACTCGGCCAGCTCACCCGGCTGGCCCGCATCGACCTCGAGACCGAGCTGGAGTCGCTCCGGGCCACTATCGCGGAGCTCGAGGCGATCCTGGCCGACGAGGCCCGGCTGTTCGCGGTCGTTAAGGACGAGCTGGCCGAGGTGCGGGAGCGCTTCGGCGACGACCGTCGCTCCGAGATCACCTACGACGGCGGCGACATCGACATCGAGGACCTCATCGACGACGAGGAGCTGGTCTTCACCATGTCCCAGCGGGGCTACGTGAAGACCGTCCCGTCCGACACGTTCCGGTCGCAGGGCCGGGGCGGGCGGGGCGTGGCCGGCACCAAGCTGCGCGACGACGACTACGTCACCCACATCCTCACCACCACCGCTCACGCCTACCTGCTGTTCTTCTCCAACCGCGGGCGGGTGTACCGGCTCAAGGCGCATGAGATCCCGCGCAAGGACCGCACGGCCCGGGGCACGGCCATCGTGAACCTGCTGCCGCTGCAGCCGGACGAGCGCATCCAGGCCGTCATCGACACCCGCGACTACGAGACGCACCCCTACCTGTTCTTCGCCACCCGCCAGGGCCAGGTGAAGAAGACCCGGTTCAACGAGTACGACTCGTCGCTGCGCAGCGGGCTCATCGCCATCAACCTGCGTGACGGTGACGAGCTGGTGAAGGTCATCCCCACCAACGGTGGCGACGACATCTTCATGGTGGCCCGCTCGGGCATGACCATCCGGTTCTCCGAGGACGACGTGCGGTCCATGGGCCGGGCGGCGGCCGGCGTCCGGGGCATGAAGCTGCGGACGGGCGACGAGGTCGTGTCGTGCGACATGGCCCGGCCCGATGTTGCCCTGCTGCTGGTAACCGACGCGGGCTACGGCAAGCGCACGCAGCTCGACAAGTTCAACACCCAGGGCCGTGGCGGCCAGGGTGTGCGTGGCATCAAGCTCACGGCCAAGAAGGGCGCGGTGGTCGCGGCCTTCATGGTCGGCATCGAGGACGAGATCTTCGTCATCTCCTCGTCGGGCACGATCATCCGCATGGCAGTGCGGGACGTGTCGTCGCAAGGCCGCGACGCCACCGGCGTGCGGGTCATGAACCTCGACTCCGGCCAGTCCGTGGCCGCGGTCTCTCCGGTCCTGACCACCGACGACTGACCCCACCGGGTCGCTTCCCCCCGACATCCGACACTCGTTTGTGCGCCCGGCGCCAGCGCGCCCGGGCGTGGGGGAGGTTCCCATGGTTCGTTCTGGGCGCGGCTGCGCGGCCGCCGATAGCGGTCAGGTCATACCGCTGGCCGCAGCGCTGATGGTGTTGGTGATCACCGCCCTGGTGGCACTAGTGCCCGCAGCCGAGGCGTTGGCCGACCGGGCGCGGGCGTCCACCGCGGCGGACGCGGCGGCGCTGGCAGGGGCGGCCGAGGGCGAGGACGCCGCCCGGGCCCTGGCCGAGGCGAACGGCGCCGAGCTGGTCGAGTTCCACCAGGAGGGCCAAGAGGTGCTGGTCAGGGTGCGGGTGGGCTCGGTCGAGGCCTCGGCCCGGGCCCGGGGCCGCCGAGCGGTCCCGGACGTCGTCGCTACTGTCTCCGCCCGCTCGACCACCGGCGGCGACTGATCCCGTCCACTGGGTGGCGTCACGGCGCGAGACCGCGGCATCGGTGCCAGAGTCACGACATAAGCCGTAGACTCTTGCCGATGCCGGCTGAAACGTCCGGAGTCACCACCGGCGGCCAGGATCAGGGGGCCGTTGCGGCCCACCGGCCGTCGGCGCCTGACGGCGGCGGGAACGGCCACTCCCAGCACCCAACCGACCCGGCCCAGCGGTCCGCATCCGCGCCCGCAGGCACGTCCGCCGTGGCGGCTCCCCCCGCCCGCCCCGCTCCGTCCGCCGCGTCGGGCGCAGGCGAGGCCACCACCAACACGATCCCGGCCCCGCCGGTGATCGCCCCTTCTCCCAGCTCTCCGAGCCCAGGCCCGGGCTCCACCGCCGAGCCGCCCCCGCCCCCGGTGCTGGTGCCGCCCGGCGGCCCCGGGATCCGCCGTCGCGGCCGTCACTCGACCCGTGAAGACCGGGCGTCGCGCCGGGGCCTACGGGTCAACCAGCGGCTGTGGTCGATCGACCCGTGGTCGGTGTTCAAGATCTCGGCGCTGTTCTACCTGTCCCTGGGGCTGATCATCCTCGTGGCCGGCACGTTGCTCTACAACGCCGGTCGCTCGGTCGGCACGGTCGACCAGGTCGAGAGCTTCGTGACCCGCATGGGCGCCTACGGCACCTGCACGGCCAAGGCCGACCTGCCGGCGGGCACGGCCTTCGAGGAGGACGACGACTGCGCCGAGGGCCAGGTCCTCGTGGGCGGCTTCAAGATCGACGACGGCACCCTGTTCAAGGCGGCCGCCATCGGCACGGCCATCCTGGTGACCGCCGGCTCCATCGGCAACGTGCTGCTCACGGTCCTGGTCAACCTGCTCAACGAGCTCACGGGCGGCCTCCGCCACACCATCGTCAAGGAACCGGTCCGCCGCCCCCGATCCAGTTCGCCGCGCCGACAACCACAGGGATAACCTGTCGCGCTCGCGTCCCGGGGCTATAGCTCAGTCGGTTAGAGCGCACCCCTGATAAGGGTGAGGTCGCTGGTTCGATTCCAGCTAGCCCCACACTCCCCACCGGGACGAGAGCGGCCCTGAGCAGGACTTTTGTCCGCTGGCTGCTCGCCCGACGTTCACCGCCGTTGACCGCGGATCCCCGCTGAAAGCCCTGATTCGCGGGACCAGCGCGGGACGGGCCCCCGCCAACGAACCGCACCTCTGGTGTGACGAACACACGTATGTGGTATGCCATTAGCTGGTTCCCCAACGACGAGGCATGT
>JBKPRV010000215.1:0-3120 GCA_046734715.1 Actinomycetota bacterium
GCGTGGAACCGGGCCTCCAGGGCGTCGAGCCGGTCGGCCGGCGGCTCGGACGCCGACCGGGCGTGGGCGAGGGCGCAGGCGAGCAGTTCGGCCTCGACCGGCCCGCCGTCGTCGGCGCTGGGCGCAGAGCGGAGGGCGAGCATCCACGCCTCACCCAGCTCGATCGGGAGGCTGCCAAGCGTGTCGCGCACGAGGTCGACCGCCGCCCTGGCCAGGGCGTCGGTAGCGCCCAGGCGGACGGCCAGGGCGCCGGCCGCTATCGGGTCCCCACGGGCCGCCACGATGGCGAGCACCTTGCGGGACGCGTCCGCCACCTCGGGCGGGGTGCCGAGGCGGTCGACGTACGGCGCCCATAGGTCGTGCACCACCACCTGGTCGCCGATCTGGTGGACCAGCGGCACCCGGGCGCAGAACCCGTCCGGGTCGAACGGCTGGCCGACCACGGCCTCGACCTCCTCGACGCCGGACGCGCCGAGGAGCGACAGGGCCAGCAGCGCCGCCCGGTCGCCGGGGTCGAGGGCAGCGATGACCTCCTCCCAGACGAAGTCGTCGACCGAGCGCCGGGGAGCCACCAGCGCCAGCCGCACGAGCGCCGGCCAGCCTGCCAGGTCGACGTCCAGCGGGGCGACGCCCAGGCTGGCGGCCAGCGCCGCCGCCTCGGCGGGCTCGAACCGCAGCTCGTCGGCGCCGACCTCGACCACGTCGTCGGCGGCCCGGAGCCGGGTCAGCGACAGGGCCGGCAGCCGGCGCCCGCACAGCACCAGGTGGAGGTTGGCCGGCGCCCGCCGCAGCAGTTCGTCGACCAGCCGGGCGGCGCCGTCGCCCAGGAGCTCGACGTCGTCGAGCAGCAGCGACACGTGCAGCGGCGCCAGGTCGGCGACCACCGCGTAGACCCGGTCGAGTGGCGGGCGGCCGCCGCCGGGGGTCGCTCTGAAGGCCGCCTCGACCGACGCCGCCAGCCGCTCCGGGGTCTCGCAGCCGGTGCGGCATGTCACCCAACTTTCGACCCCCCGGGGCCGGGCCCGGTTGGCTCGCAGCGCCTGCCCGAGGGCGACCGACTTGCCGAACCCGGCGCCGGCCACGACCGTGGTGACCGGGTGGTCCCAGCGGGCCTCCAGGCGGTCGAGCACCGCCGACCGCACGACGGCGTGGGCGACGTTGGGCGGGGTCGGGGGCGGCGCCGGTGGGAGCGTCGTCGCCATCGCCCCAGGTTTTCAGCCTGTCCACGGCTGCGCACGACGGTCGGGCCATGGGCCGCCTGGCGTGTTGAGCTCGCCCGCACGATTGAACAACAGCCGCGGCGCCTAAGCGGCGGCCAGGCACGGGACGCCTGCACCAGGCGAGACCCGATCGGACGCGTCAATCGGTGTACACCACAGGCATGGAACCGGTCATCCTGATCGCCTCGGCGGATCCTGGGGAGGGGGCACGCCTGCGGGACGAGCTCGATCGATATCGGCGGGATTACCGCCTGGAGGTCGTGTCGAGCAGCGCTGACGCGGTCGCCCGACTCACGGACATCGTGACGGCGGGCGGTTCGGTGGCGATGGTGCTCGCCGATGTCGGGCGAGGCCACTTCGACGGTGTCGACCTGCTCGCGCGAGTGCGGAATGCGATCCGGACCGTCCGTTGTGTGCTGTTGCTGGAGTGGGGACTTCGCGGCGACCAGGAGCATGCGGTGTCGCGCGCCGTTGCTCTCGGAGTAGTCGACACGGTGCTCACCAAGCCGACCGGTCCCCGCGACGAGGAGTTCCACACGGCGATCTCCGAAGACCTCGGGGAGTGGGCATGGACCACTACGCCGGTCGTCGAAGCGGTCAAGATCGTGACGGAGGATGGTCGCGGCCGCGAGATCCACGCGGTGCTGGACCGTCTGGGGGTGCCCACCGGCGTCCACGACTCCGACTCGGACGTCGGGCGTGCGATTGCGCAGCGAGCCAACCAGCACGGCTGGCACACCCTGGTCGAGGTGCTGGGATCGACGATCCTTGTCGATCCGACCAACCGTGACCTAGCCGCCGCGTTCGGCGTCACGGTGGACGTCGGGTCGACCGTGTTCGATGTCGCCGTCGTGGGCGCCGGTCCGGCCGGCTTGGGCGCGGCCGTCTACGGCGCCTCCGAAGGCCTCGACACGCTGGTGCTCGAGGCCGAGGCGTTCGGCGGCCAGGCCGGAACGAGCTCGATGATCCGCAACTACCTCGGCTTCCCGCGGGGCGTGACGGGTCGACAGCTCGGCCGACGTGCACTGCTGCAGGCATCGGGCTTTGGCGCCGCGTTCGACCTCGCCCGGGCCGTCACCCGCCTCGAACCGGGGGCACCCCATCGGCTCATCCTGGACGACGGCGCCGCTGCTGCGGCCAGTGCCGTGATCCTCGCCTGCGGGGTGACGTACCGGCGCCTCGGCATCGCGCCGCTCGAGGCGCTCGTCGGGCACGGCGTGTTCTACGGCGCGTCGTCCACCGAGGCCCGTGCGTTGCGGGACGCGCCCGTGGTCGTAGTCGGTGCCGGCAACTCCGGCGGTCAGGCCGCGGTGCACCTGGCCCGCTACGCCGACCGAGTGACGATCGCGGCGCGCCGATCGTCGTTGTCGGAGACGATGTCGGACTACCTCGTCAGAGAGATCGACGCCCATCCGTCGATCGTCGTGCGCACCGACGCCGAAATCGTCGATGGTGGTGGCAACGGGCGCCTCGAGTGGGTCGAGATCGCCGACCGAACCAGCGGAGCGCGTGACCGCATCCCCGCCGCCGGCCTGTTCATCCTCATCGGCACGGAGACCCGCACGGGCTGGCTCCCGAGCGAGATCGTGCGAGACGACCATGGGTTCGTCCTCACCGGCGACGCCATCGACGCCGCACAGTGGCCTCTCCGCCGCTCCCCGTACGCCTTCGAGACCAGTGTGCCGGGGGTGTTCGCCGCCGGCGACGTTCGAGCCAACAGCATCAAACGGGTCGCAGCCGCCGTCGGCGAAGGATCCACCACGGTGCCGATGGTCCACCGGTACCTCGCGGAGATGGCCGACAGCCACACCACTGAGCGCCCGAACCACGCGTCCGGGTAGGTCGTGCTCGGTCGAGCTCTACGACGCGGGTCGGGCGGTCTCGCGGCGCTGTCGACCGA
>JBKPRV010000216.1:0-6883 GCA_046734715.1 Actinomycetota bacterium
CGGCCGGGGCCGACAGCGTGCGCCGCTCGACGTCGATGGTGACCTCCAGGGAGGGGTCGGCCTCGATCGCCCGCAGCAGCGCTTCGCCCACTCCCGCGGGCACCAGCACCGGCACCAGGCCGTTCTTGGTGGCATTGTTGCGGAAGATGTCGCCGAAGCGGGGGCTGACGACGGCGGTGAAGCCGAAGTCCATGATCGCCCACACGGCGTGCTCGCGGGACGAGCCGGTCCCGAAGTTGGGCCCGGCCACGAGGATGCCGGCGCCGGCGTAGGCCTCGTCGTTCAGCACGAACTCGCGGTCGTCGCGCCAGGTGGCGAACAGGCCGCGGCCGAAGCCGGTGCGCTCCACGCGCTTGAGCCACTCGGCGGGGATGATCTGGTCGGTGTCGACGTCGGAGCGGTCGAGCGGGACCGCGGTGCGCTGGACGATGCGGACGGGGTTCATCTCGGCTCCTGACTACGACAGGTCGGGTTCATCTCGGCTCCTGACTACGACAGGTCGGCCGGCGTGGCGAAGGTGCCGGCGATGGCGGTGGCCGCGGCGACGGCGGGGGAGACGAGGTGGGTGCGCCCGCCCCGGCCCTGGCGGCCCTCGAAGTTGCGGTTGGAGGTGGACGCGGAGCGCTCGCCGGGGGCGAGCTTGTCCGGGTTCATGGCCAGGCACATCGAGCAGCCGGGCTCGCGCCAGTCGAAGCCGGCGGCGGTGAGTATCACGTCGAGGCCCTCGGCCTCGGCCTGGGCCTTGACGGCGTGGCTGCCCGGGACCACCAGCGTGCGCAGGCCGGGGGCGACCTTGTGGCCGTCGGCCACCGCGGCCACCGCCCGGATGTCCTCGATGCGGCCGTTGGTGCACGACCCGATGAACACGGTGTCGACCGCGATGTCCCGCATGGGCGTGCCCGCGGTGAGGCCCATGTAGTCGAGGGCGCGGTGGGCGGCCTCGCGCTCGGAGGCCTCGGCGAAGCCGTCGGGGTCGGGCACGGCGCCGGAGATGGGCACGACCTGGCCCGGGTTGGTGCCCCACGAGACGTGGGGGACGATGTCGGCCGCGTCGATCTCGACCGCCTTGTCGAAGGCGGCGCCCTCGTCGGTGGCCAGGCTGCGCCAGTCCTCGACCGCGCGCGCCCAGGCGTCGCCCTTGGGGGCGTGGCGGCGGCCCTCGAGGTAGGCGAGGGTGACGTCGTCGGGGGCGACGAGGCCCGCCTTGGCTCCCGCCTCGATGGACATGTTGCACACCGTCATGCGGCCCTCCATCGACAGGGACCGGATGGTGGAGCCCCGGTACTCGATGATCGAGCCGATGCCGCCGCCGGTGCCGATGCGGCCGATGATGGCGAGGATCACGTCCTTGGCCGCCGCGCCCAGGGGCAGGTCGCCTTCAACGGTGACGGCCATGGTGCCGGGCCGCTGCTGGGGCAGGGTCTGAGTGGCCAGCACGTGCTCGACCTCGCTGGTGCCGATGCCGAAGGCCAGCGCCCCGAACGCCCCGTGGGTGGACGTGTGGCTGTCGCCGCACACGACCGTCATGCCCGGCTGGGTGAGGCCCAGCTCGGGGCCGATGATGTGCACGATGCCCTGGTTCGGGTCGCCGATGCCGTAGCAGGCGATGCCGAACTCCTCGCAGTTGGCCCGCAGCACCTGCATCTGCTTGGCCGAGATCGGGTCGGCGATCGGCTGGTCGAGCCCGGTGGTGGGCACGTTGTGGTCCATGGTGGCCACGGTGAGGTCGGGCCGGCGGACGGTGCGGCCGGCCAGCCGCAGCCCGTCGAACGCCTGGGGCGAGGTGACCTCGTGCACCAGGTGGAGGTCGATGTAGAGCAGGTCGGGCTGGCCATCGCCGGAGCGGACGACGTGGCGGTCCCAGACCTTCTGGCTCAGCGTGCGAGGTTCGGACATCATTGTCACCTGTCTCACTATATGGGATAGGCTTCCCACGTGGCGAACATCCTAAGCGGTGTAGGTGTGCTGGACAAGGCGGTAACGATCCTCGCCGCCGTGGAATCCGGTCCCCGCCCCCTGGCCGACCTCGTGACCGCCACGGGGCTCAGCCGGGCGACCACCCACCGCCTCGCGGTGGCCCTGGAGGCCCACGGCCTGGTCCGCCGCGACGAGGCCGGCCGGTTCGCCCTCGGGCTGCGGCTGATCGGCCTGGGCCACGCCGCGGCCGAGGCGCTACCGGGCTGGCTCGTGGCCCGCCCCGCCCTCGCCTGGCTGGCCGAGCAGACCGGCGAGTCGGTCCAGCTGTTCGTGCGCGACGGCGACGAGCGGGTGTGCGTCGAATCACTTGAGGCACCCCACGAATTGCGCACCATCGTCCCGGTCGGCGCCCGCCTCCCCTTGGACCGCGGCTCGGGCGGCCGCGCCCTCATCGCCCCCCCGGCCCACGGCGGGTGGGTCGCCAGCGTCGCCGAGCGCCAGCCGGGCGTCGCCTCCGTCAGCGCCCCGGTCGTCGACCGCGCCGGCCGTGTCGTCGCGGCCGTCAGCGTCAGCGGCCCCATCGACCGCCTGACCCGCGCCCCCGGCCGCCGCCACGGCCCCGCCGTGGCCGAAGCGGCTCAGCGCATCGCCAGCGCGCTCAGTTGACCTGGCGCTCGCGGCCCTCCCAGTAGGGCGACCGCAGCTTGAACTTCTGCAGCTTGCCGGTGGCCGTGCGGGGCAGGGCGTCGCGCAGCTCCACGGAGGTGGGGCACTTGAAGTGGGTCAGCCGGCTGCGGCAGTGGTCGATGAGCTCCTGCTCGTCGGCGGTCGCGCCCGGCGCCAGCACCACCAGGGCCTTCACCGTCTCGCCCCACTTCTCGTCCGGCACCCCGATCACCGCCACCTCGGCCACGGCCGGGTGCGAGTGCAGCGTGTCCTCCACCTCGATCGACGAGACGTTCTCGCCGCCGGAGATGATCACGTCCTTCTTGCGATCGGAGATGGTGAGGTAGCCGTCCTCGTAGGTGCCGCCGTCGCCGGTGTGGAACCAGCCGCCCTCCAGGGCCTCCGCGCTCGCCTCGGGTTGGTCCCAGTAGCCGTCGAGCACCACGTTGGAGCGGGCCAGCACCTCGCCCGCCTCGCTGGTCATGAGCGTGACCCCGAGCGTGGGGGCGCCCGCCCGCACCAGCTTGGAGGCCCGGTCGCCGGGGGAGAGGTCGTCCCACTCGGCCCGCGTGCGGTTCATGGTCAGCAGGGGAGCCGTCTCGGTCAGCCCGTAGATCTGGATGAACTCCCAGCCCAGCTCGGTCTCCATGCGCTCGATGGTGCGGGTCGGGGGCGGGGCGCCCGCCACCACCATGCGGGTCTGGTCCCGGCCGGGGATGGGGCCGTCCCAGTGCTCGGCGGCATCGAGGATGGCCGCCACCACCGCGGGCGCGCCGCACAGCAGCGTGACCCCGTGGGCCTCCACCCGGCGCAGGATCTCGGCGCCGTCGACCTTGCGCAGCACCACCTGCTGGGCGCCCATGCCGGTCAGGGCGAAGGGCATGCCCCAGCCGTTGCAGTGGAACATCGGCAGGGTGTGCAGGTAGACGTCGCGGTCGTTGACGCCCGTGTGCCAGCCGAACATGGAGGCGTTGATCCACACGTTGCGGTGGGTGAGCTGCACGCCCTTGGGACGGGCCGTGGTGCCCGAGGTGTAGTTGATGGTGGCGGTGGCGTCCTCGTCGGGCTCGGCCCACGGCTCGGGCTCCGCCGCGTCCGACGGCCAGATGGCGCCGTCGGTCTCGGCCCCCAGCACCAGGCGGTGCTTGCACTCCACGCTCGCCAGGGCCTCGTCCAGCTCGGGGTCGACCAGCAGCACCGACGCGCCCGAGTGCTCGACGATGTAGCGGACCTCGTCGGTGGAGAGCCGGAAGTTGACCGGGACCAGCACCCGGCCCCAGCCGGCCACGCCGTAGAAAGACACCAGCAGCCGCGCCGCGTTGTGCGACACGACCGCCACCCGCTCGCCCCGGGCGATGCCGAGGGCGTCGAGCGCCGCCGCCTGGGCCCGGGCCAGCTCGGCCACGCGGCCGTTGGTCAGCTCGCCCCAGGAGGCCGCGGGCTGGTCGGGCTCGTCGACCACCCCGACGCGGTCGGGGTACACGAGCGCAGCCCGGTCCAGGAAATCGGCGATGGTCAACGGAACCCGCATGGCACTTTCCCTCCTACCGACGCTCGTACGACCTTCCCACACCAGTGCCCCGTCAGGCTGCTCCGGTGAATTCGCGGCACACCAGCCTGACGGGGCACTAGCTCCACAACGTGACGTAGACCGGCGGGCGGAAGCGTGCCACCGGCACGCTGGCGTCGGCCCGGTGCATGGCCTGCATGGCGTGCGGCGTCGCGAGGAAGCGTCGCAGCCGGTCGGCCGCCAGCGACCGCCGCCCGGGCGGGAGCGTGCTCGCGAACCACATCAGGTCGAGCGGCGTGCCCTCCACCGGCAGGGTGACGAGGTGGCCCCGCTCCAGGTCGTGGGCCACCAGGTGGGCGATGCCCGGGGCGATGCCCTCGCCGTCGGCGGCCGCGGCCCACGCCGCCGTCATCGACGGGAACACCCGGATCCGCCGGTCCGGCACCCGGAGCCGGGCCAGCAGCAGGCCCACCTCGGTGTCGGGGTCGGCGCCGCTGCCGTCCACCAGCCAGTCCTGATGGGCCAGGCACGCCGGCGCCACCTGCCCGTTGCGGGCCAGCGGATGGCGCGGCCCGGCCACGACCACCAAGCGGTGGCGCATCATGGGCTCGGAGTCGAGCTCCGGAAGCCGGGGACCGAGCCCGACGTCGGCCAGCCGTTCCAGGAGCAGGGCCGGCATCTCCCGCGCGGTCGCCACGCCCAGCGTGACCTCGACCCCGCCGTGCCGGGCGGTGAAGGCGGTCAGCAGCGGACGGGCCACGTGCTCGGCCACCGTGCTGGTGGCCACCACCCGCACCAGCTCGGGCGCGCCCTGGGCCAAGCGGATGGCGTCGGTGGCGTCTGCCGCGAGGTTCACCATCTGCGACGCGATGGGCAGAAGCCGCTGGCCGCCCGCGGTCAGCTCCATCGACCTGCTCGACCGCTCCACCAGCGGGTCGCCCAGGTGGCTCCGCAACGCTGCCAGCGCTCCCGACACCGCCGGCTCGGTCACGCCGAGCGCCCGGGCGGCGGCCTTGACCGAGCCGAGCCGGGCCACGAGCACGAACGCCTCGAGCTGCGTCAGCGTCACATCTGGAACGTATCAACTCGATAAGCAAATGCTTAGGGGCGCGTGGACGGTTCGTACCGCTTGCGCCACACTGCGGCGCAGAGGGCAACGAGTGGGGGAGGCAACTGTGCAGACACCTGCGCCGTTCGCGTACGAGCGGGCCGGCACCGTCGACGATGCGCTGGCACTGCTCGAACAGCACGGCCCCGAAGCCCGGCTCGTCGCCGGCGGCCACAGCCTGCTGCCGATGATGAAGCTGCGCCTCGCACGGCCGGAAGTGCTGATCGACATCAACGACCTGACCGACCTGTCCTACATCCGCCTCGACGGCAGCGAGATCGCCATCGGGGCCATGACCCGGCACGCCGAGCTGCTGGACTCGGCGCTGCTCGCCGAGCACTACGCCATCTTCGCCGACGCCGAGCGGGTCATAGCCGACCCCCTCGTGCGCAACCGTGGCACCATCGGCGGCTCGTTCTGCCAGGCGGACCCGTCCGAGGACCTGGCCGCGGTGGGCTCCGCTCTGGGGGCCACGCTGGTGGTCCGGGGCACGGGCGGCACCCGCACGGTGGCGGCCCGCGAGTTTCACTCCGGGCCCTACGAGACCGTGGTGGCCCCCAACGAGATCCTCACGGAGGTCCGCGTCCCGCTGCGGCCGGGGTCGGGCAGCGCCTACGAGAAGGTCGAGCGCCGAGCGGGGGACTGGGCCATCGCCGCCGCCGGCGCCTTCGTCACCCTCGACGGCGACACGGTGAGCGACGTGGGCATCGGGCTCACGGCCGTGGGCGCCGAGCACTTCTGCGCCCCCACCGCCGAGGACACGCTGCGGGGCCAGCCCGCGACCGACGAGAACCTGGCGGCCGCCGCCGAGGCCGCGGCCGCCGCCGCCAACCCATCGACCGATCAGCGCGGTCCCGCCGACTACAAGCGCCACCTGGCGGGCGAGCTGGCCCGGCGGGCGCTGGGGCGCGCCGTGGCCCGAGCACGAGGAGAGGGTGCCTGACATGCAGGTGACGATGACCGTAAACGGGACCGAGGTGACCCGCGACGTCGAGCCCCGCCTGCTGCTCGTGCACTTCGTGCGCGACCACCTGGGCCTGACCGGCACCCACTGGGGCTGCGACACCTCCAACTGCGGCACCTGCGTGCTGTGGATGGACGGCGAGCCGGTCAAGAGCTGCACCGTGCTGGCCGCCATGGCCAACGGCCGCTCCATCCGCACCGTCGAGGACCTGGACGCGGGCGGCGAGCTCGACCCGCTCCAGCAGGGCTTCATGCAGTGCCACGGCCTGCAGTGCGGGTTCTGCACCCCGGGCATGCTCATGACCGCCCGCTGGCTGCTCGATCACAACCCCGATCCGTCCGAGGCCGAGATCCGGGATGCGATCTCGGGCAACTTCTGCCGCTGCACCGGCTACGAGAACATCGTGCGCTCCGTCCGCTGGGCGGCCGAGCAGGAGGCCCAGGCGCCGGCCGAGGGTGAGGAGGTGACCGCATGACCGCCACCGAGAGCGAGACGCCGACCAGCGAGGCCGGCAACCCCATCGGCTTCGGCCGGATGCTGCGCAAGGAGGACGCGCGCTTCCTACGCGGCCAGGGCAAGTACCTCGACGACATCCAGCTCCCCGGCATGCTCTACGGCGCCATCCTGCGCAGCCCGTACGCGCACGCGCGCATCGTGTCCATCGACACCTCCGCGGCCGAGGCCCATCCCAAGGTCCAGGCGGTGATCACCGGGGCCG
>JBKPRV010000217.1:0-7446 GCA_046734715.1 Actinomycetota bacterium
GGGGCCGGGGCGGAGCCCGCGGTGGGCAGGTCGAGGACCCAGCCGGGCTCGATGAGGCCTTCCGTCACCCAGGCGGCTCCGTCGGCCTGGATGCGGCCGCGGTTGGCGTCGTAGAGCTCCCGCCAGCGCTTGCCGTCGCCCAGGTGGGCTTCGGCCAGGCTCCACGGGTTGTCGTCGGGCTGGACGATGATCTGGCCGGCGCCGACGACCACCGGGCCGGCGGCCGGGGCGGCCGGGAGGGTGAGCTCCCACCCGGGAAGGATCATCTCCGGGATCTCCCAGGAGCGTCCGTCGGGCTGGGGCAGGCCGCGGTTCAGCTCCCAGACCTCGGTCCAGCGGGCGCCGTCCCCCAGGTGCTCCACGGCCAGCCGCCACGGCGAGTCCCCCGCACGCACGGTCACCGTGGCACCCGGTGCGGCCGCCAGGGCAGCCGGGAACCCCGAGGCCAGCGTCGCTCCCGAGCCCCCCGAGCCGGCGGCCGTCGCTTGCGTACCCGCGGCCGGGGCGGGCGTCTCCACGGCCGAGCCCGGCGTCATGGTGTCGGTGGCCGCCAGGGCCATCGCCGGGTCGGACGAGGCGCCGGCGGGGCGGGGCGGAGGTACGTGGAGCGAGCCGGCCAGCGGGCCCAGCCAGCCCACGGTCATCGCCACCGTGGCCACCAGGTGCCGGGCCAGGCGCTGCAGCGGACCGAAGGCGGCCACCCGGGTGGCTTGCCTGCCGCGGGCCTCGGCCGCCACCTCGGCGACCAGGCAGGCCATGAACGCGGCCCACGCCACCCACAGGGCCACCGTGAAGGCGCCGATGATGGCCGAGTCCGACGCCACGGTTCCCGGCAGGTCGCGCACCTGTTCCCAGGACGGCACGCCGGTGATGGGCCACTCGCCCCAGTGCAGCAGCGCCCATGGCACACCCAGCACCAGGGCCAGCAGGGCGAGCGCCGCGCCGATCCCGCGCAGCCAGCGGGCCCGGGCCATGCTCGCGGTCGGGGAGGTCATGGGGCACGCTCCTGGGTGACGCGGCTGGTCGCGGTGGCGTCGAGGGTGACGCCACCCGGCAGCATGAGGAAGTCGACGTGGCGGACGGCGGTCACCGTGACCTGGCGCTCCGCCACGCTCACGGTCCCGTCGACGCCGTGCTCGGCCAGGTAGGACGACGCCGCCTGCGACGCCTCGGTCTCGTCCAGGCGCACCTCGCCGGCCACCGCGGCCGAGGCGTCCAGCTCCTGCGCCCCGGCGCGGGCTGCGGCCGCGGCCACGCCGAAGCAGTCGGACTGCGCCCGTTGCGCCCGGCCCCCGTCGAGCACAAGGCCGATGACCGCGGTCATGCCCATGGACACGCCCAGGACGAAGAGCGTCACGTACCCGGTGTCGCGCGGGCGCGTCACTCCACGACCCCCTCACGGTGGCGGTCGATGACCTCGGTGGCGGTGGCGCTCACCGTGGCCGTGCCCGGCACCGGCAGCAGCGCCAGCTCGGACAGGTCGACCTGGCAGGTGACGGTCACGGTCACCTCGCCGTCCCCGATCAGCGGGTCGAAGTCCATGGACTCGCACAGCGCCGATCCCAGCTTGACGGTGAGCGCGGCGTCGTCTTCGGCCACCCCCAGTGCCTGGGTGGGATCCCGGGAGATCGAGATCGTCCGAGCCGCGTGCCGGGCCGCCGACTCGACGGCCGCGTGGCCGGAGTTCATCCGGCCCGCGTAGATGAGCAGCAACAGGACCGGGACGAAGAAGCACGCGGCCATCACGCTGATGTCCAACGCCCCCTCGCCTCGGTCGTCGCGGCGCCGCCTCATCCGACCACCCGCTCCACCGGGGCCGTGACCGTCACCGTGATGGGTGGGTCGATGAAGCCCACGATCGAGACCGACTGGCCGCTGACCACCGCGGTCACGCTGGTGGAGGATCGGGTCACGGACACCGACGAGTCGCGCAGGCCTCCGACCTGGGACAGGTACTGGTTGGCGGTCGCCTCCCCCAGCGCCGAGCTGCCCGTCTCGACCCTGGCGGCGTCGACTGCGTGCTGGGCCGCGGCAGCGGCCACCTCCCGGCCGTAGAACCACAGACCGAACTGCAGCGCGACGAAGAGCAGCAGGATGACCAGGACGAAGATCGCCGTGTTGGCGGCGATCTCGCCGCGGTCGTCCCGCAGGCGTCGCGGTGCCGTGCGGCCCATGGGCTCAGAAGCCGAAGTCGAAGGAGTTCGCGGCGCCGGTGGCCTTGGTGAGCACTATGGCACCGACGGCGACGGCCACGACCAGCATCAGGCCGGCCCAGGCGACGCTGGAGTTGATCTCGCCGCGGTCGTCTCGGGCGGCGTCGGCCAGCCGCCCCGCCAGCGCCTGGAGCGTCGCCACCGCGTACAGGATGGGAGTCATGGGATGTCCTCTCGATCGGGGGTCAGAACGCAGACCCGAGGGCGGATAGGGCGGGGTACATCAGGAAGACCAGGAAGCCCGCGGCGATGGCGACCGCGGGCAGGCCCATCTGGGCCGTGGCGCGCTGCGTCGCCTGCTCGGCGTCCGCTCCGATGCGGTTGCTGATGGTGCGGGCCTTGGTGGAGATCGTCTCGCGGACGGCGGCTCCGTCCTCGCCCGCCATGGCGATGGTGGAAGCGAGCTGCGACAGGTCGGCCACGCCCAGGTCGGCTCCGAGCCGGCCCAGCGACTCCCACGGCGTCTCGCCCCGCACATAGCCGGCGTTGAGCGCGGCCCGCATCTCGGTGAAAGCCCAGCCCTCACCGGCGGACGCCGCCGTGGTCAGCGCCTGCTCGACCCCGCGGCCCGCGGCCAGTGACATGGCCGTCACGTGGCAGTAGGCGATCAGCGCGTGGAGGAACCCGGCCCGCCGGGCCTTGGCCTTGTCCCGCAGCGTGCACCAGGGGACGACCAACCCGGTCGCCCCCGCCGTGAGCGACACGATCCCCGCGATGCTGGCCGGGAACGGCGCCCCCGCCACCCACACCGCCGCCCCGAGCCACGGGCCGAGCATGAGGCCGAACAGGCAGTAGACCGCCGTCTCGCCCGCGTAGTCCTCGGGCCGGCGGCCCACGATGCGGAGGTCGGCCCGCGCCCGGCCCACGATGCTCGCCAGCACCGGCACGTGGCGCAGGGCCGCGGCCCCGACCCGGTTGTCCCAGCTCAGGCCGGACACGTCCGCGTCGGCCACCGGCGCCCGCGGCTCGAACCGCCCGAGCGCCGCGGCCAGCGACTCGGGCTGCGGCCGCAGCCCGGTCACCACCACCCACACCCCGAACCCCGCCAACGCCCCGGCCAACGCCGCCGCTCCGATCACGTCCGGTCCCTCACGGTGAGGAAGCGCTCGACGGGCTCGGCGCGGGCGAGGCGGGCCATGGCGGTGAAGCCGATGGCCCACAAGCCGGCTACCGCGCAGAGCACGATCTGGCCGACTCCGGTGCGGTAGGGCGCCAGGTAGTCGCGGCCCACGACCGCCAGGGCCGCCACCACCAGCGTCGAGATGAAGACGACCTGGTGCATCTCCGAGCGGGGCCGGGCTCGGGCCACCTCCTGACCGCGCAGCATGCGGGCCTCCTCCCGGGCGGCGTCGGCGAGGTCGTCGAGCACGGCCCGGACCTGGCGGGCGCCGGTGCGGGCCGAGATGTCCAGCGAGGTGACGATGAGGTCGCCGATGCGGTGGTCGAGCTCGTTCGCCAGCTCGGGCAGCGCGTCGTGCAGGTCCTGCCAGGCCAGCCGGTGGGCGAAGCGCATCACCGCGGGGCGGATGAGCACCGGCGCGGTCGATGCCGTCGAGGTGATGATCCCCTCGATGCCCCGGGGCGTGCCCACGCCGTCCCGCAGCATCTCGGCCCAGGCGGCCAGCGCCTCGGTGCGGTCGATCTCGGCCGCCGGCCTGGTGCGGCCGCGGCGCCCGGCGATCACGTAGGCGCCCACGCCCGCGCCCAGGGCGGCCACCGGCCATCGGGTCAGCGCGAGCGTGACCAGCCCCGCGCCGGCGGCGAGCGCCGCCCGGGTGACCACCTGCTCGGCGTGGTGGCGACGGGCCTCCGACCGCTCGGGCTGCACCGGGCTGCGGCGGGCCCCGCTGGCGACCAGAGCGATCCCGGCGGCGACGAGCAGCCCCGCGAGGGCCGCGAGCACGGTCACCAGCGGGCCTCCAGCGTCGGGTCGTAGCCGTAGGCGACGAGCTCGTCGAGCAGCTGGGTGGGGATCGGTGCCCGCGGGTTGCGCACCGCGGCCCGGTCCCGGCCCGGCATGTACCACTGGTCCGCCACCACGTGGCCGGCCGTCGGGTCGTACTGGTGCACGTGGGTCAGCTCGGAGATCACCCGGCGGCCGTCGGGGGTCACGTCGAGGTAGACGACCAGGTCGAGCGCGTCAGCCGCGGTGTCCATGACGAACGCAGGCGTCACGTTGGGCTGGCCCAGCTGGGCGTAGTGGACCATGCGGCCGAACACCCGGTAGGCGTCCTTGGAGTGCATGGTGCACAGGGCGCCGGCGATGCCCTGCCCGGCGGCCTCGAGCATGACCATGACCTCGGCGCCGAGCACCTCGCCCACCACGATGCGGTCCGGGTTGTGGCGCTTGATGGCCCAAGCCAGGTCGGCCAGCGTGACCGCGCCCTCGCCCTCCATGTTGGCGGGGCGGGCGATCCAGTTGAGCACCTGGTTGTGGCGGACCTCGTCCGCGTCGAGCTGCAGCTCGGGCTCCTGCTCCAGCACCATGATCCGCTCGCTGGGGTCGCACTCGTGCAGCAATGCCCGCATGAGGGTCGTCTTCCCGCGGCCCTGGCCCCCGGCGATCATGATGCTCTTGCGCGCCCGCACGGCCGCGGCCAGCAGGCTGGCGATGCCTTCGCCGTACATGCCCCGGGCCACCAGGTCCTTCTGCGCGGCGTCGGCCAGCGGGTGGCGCCGGATCGACACGTAAGGACGGGGTGTCACCCAGGCGGCGGCCGCCAGCCGCGAGCCGTCGGACAGCTGCATGTTGAGCAGCGGCTTGGACGAGTTGAACTCCTTCTCGTGCTCGCCGCCCAGCTCGGAGGCGCCGATGGCATCGCCCGAGCCGAGGCGCCCGGCCCGGCGGGCCAGCCCCTGGATCATGGAGACCAGCTCGGCGTCGCTCGACACCAGCGGCGCCACCACGATCTCCTCGCCCGACATCGTGCGCAGCCGGACGTCGTCACAGCCGTTGATGAAGATGTCGGTGACGTCGGGCCGGGCCAGGTACTCGTCGAGCCCGGGCAGGGCCGAGAAGACGGAGACCCGCACGGCCTCGGCGATGCGCAGCTCCTCGTCACGGGTGAGGCGGGGCTCGCCCCGCTCGGACGTGGTGCGCCAGTGGTTGGTGAGCATCCGCCGGATCTCGGCGTCCGCCATCATCCGGCGATCGACGTCGTCCAGGGGATCGAGGCCCTCGCGCTCCCGGCGGTCGACCTCGTCGCCGATGAGCAGGGCGACCTGGCGCCGCATGGACGAGACGAGCTCGTGGTGGTCGTTCACCGGGACTCACCTCCCAGGCGCGCGGGCAGGGGCGGAGGTGGGGGAGGCGGCGGCGGAGGCGGCGGGGGCGCAAGCTCGGCGGAGGCCGGGCGCTCCCCCGCGTACGGGGGCGGGGGGGGTGGGGCCGCGTGGCCGACGGGCAGGGCATCCCGGGTATCCCGGGCCGACGTGTCGGCTTCCCCGGCCGGAGGCTCGGGCTCCCTGTCGTCGTCCGGAGCGGCGAGGTGGCCGGGATGGGCATCCCGGGTCTCCCCGGCCGACGTGTCGGTGTCCTCCGCGGGGGGCTCGGAGTCCCCGGTCTCGCCCAGGTCCGGCTCCGGCGGGGCCGCGAGAGCCGCGAGAGCCTCGGGGCCCTCGAGGTCGGCGGGGTCGGGGGCCGACGCCGCGTGGCGGGCGGGGAGCTGGTCCTCGAGGCCGGCCAGCGTGCGGCCGGCCGAGCGGGCGAGGGACGAGCGCACACCGGACGACGTGGCGCCCTTGGCCCACAGCCAGCCCACACCGCGCGGATCCCAGGCGATGCTCCCCGCCAGCGGGAGGTCGAGTGCGGCCGCGACGGCCTCGGGCGGATGGGGCCGGTCGCCGACCACCACCGCCGCCACCGGCGCCCGGGACGCCCGCCGGAGCGCGACCACGGTGTGGCGGGCGTGCTCGACGCTGACGGCCGTGGCTCGCACCACCAGCCCGACGACGTCGGCGCCCTCGATCCGGCGGGTGGTGGCCTGGCCCACGTCCCAGCGGCCCGCGTCCACCACCACCAGGCCGTCGAACGACCGGAACGCCGCGCCCCACCCGTCGCCGATCGACGACAGCACCGCCTCGGCCTCCCCCGCCCCCGCCGGGGCCAGCAGGGCGGGCAGCGAGGGCAGGGCCTCGACCGCCTGGCCGCCGAGCGCGTCCTCTGCACCGTTGGCGTAGCGCAGCTCAGCCGCCGCGTGGACCAGGTTGGGCTCGGCGACCGGGAGCGACGACAGCAGGCGCACGTCGCCGCCCGACGGGTCCAGCTCCACGAGCAGTGCCCGCTGGCCTCCGACGACCGCCGCCGCCACCAGGGCCGCCGCTGCGGTGGTCACGCCGGGCGATCCCTTCACCGAGGCCAGGGTCATGACCGCCATCAGCCGGATTCCTCCCGGGTGGCCACCGCGATGCGCTCGTCGGCCGCGGCCGACGCGACCAGCGCCGCCGACTCCTGCGGCACCACCAGCGACGCCTCGCGGGCGCCGGTGTTCTCCAGGGGCTCGCCGATGTCGCGCAGCCAGCCGGCCACCTCGGTCGGCGGCCCGGGATCGCCGCCCGGCGCCGGTCGCAGGACCACGAGGATCGGCGTGCCCGACGGCACGTCGCCCCGCGGCGCGGCCGCCGCGCTGAGGCGGACGCCCACGACGGCCTCGGTCGCCGCCACCAGCCGCTCGCCGTCCTCCAGGAGCTGCCCGGGTGCCAGCAGGGTGCCGTGCGGGAGGTCGGCGGACACGACCTCACCGACCACCTCGTCCATGTCGTCGGCGGAGATCATCTCGACGCCGGCGTCGGCGGCCACCCGCACGACCTTGAGGTCCTCGCGGGTCAGCGCCGAGCCGCGGGTCACGTCGTGTGCCAGCGCCAGCGTCTCCTTGCGGCCGCCGGCCGTGGCCACGAGCACCATGCAGAGCCAGGCGCCGAACAGGGCCAGCACCGCGCCGAGCGCGACCCGGCCCCAGCGGCGCCGGGTGGGCAGGCCGCTGGGTGTGGCCGGCACCGGCGCCGGTCCGGCCCGCTTGGCCGTGCGCAACGGCGGTGCGGGCGCGGTGCGGGTGGTCGAGCCGTTGTTCGTCACGGTCGGTGTCCCTTCATCCCAGGTCCTCCACGACGGTCTGGACCTCGTCCACCGCCCTCGGCAGGTCGGCGGTCTTCGTCACTGACGGCAGCGTCCCGGATCCGGTGGGCGAGGAGTAGACCAGGGTCCAGGCCACGGTCACCTGGCCCGGCCACACCC
>JBKPRV010000218.1:0-4345 GCA_046734715.1 Actinomycetota bacterium
GGGCACGATCGTGATCCGGCCCTACGGCTACGCGATCTGGGAGCGGATCCAGGCCGAGGTCGACGCCCGGATCAAGGCGGCGGGGGCGGAGAACGCCTACTTCCCCCTGTTCATCCCCGAGAGCTACCTGCGCCGAGAGGCGGAGCACGTCGAGGGGTTCAGTCCCGAGCTGGCGGTCGTCACCCATGGGGGTGGCAAGGAGCTGGAGGAGCCCGTCGTGGTCCGGCCCACCAGCGAGACCGTGGTCGGCGAGTACATGGCCAAGTGGACCCAGAGCTACCGGGACCTGCCGCTCCTGCTCAACAGCTGGAACAACGTCGTGCGCTGGGAGCTCCGGCCTCGCATCTTCCTCCGCACCACCGAGTTCCTGTGGCAGGAAGGCCACACCGCCCACGCCACCCGGGAGGACGCGGCCGCCTACGCCGTGCAGATCCTCCGCGACGTGTACGAGGACTTCATGGTGAACGTCCTCGCCATCCCGGTACTCGTCGGGCGCAAGACCGCCAGCGAGCGCTTCGCCGGGGCCATCAACACCCTCACCTGCGAAGCCATGATGCGGGACGGCAAGGCGCTGCAGATGGGCACCAGCCATGAGCTGGGCCAGAACTTCGCCAAGGCCTTCGACATCACCTACCTCGACGCCGACGGCGCCACCCAGTACTGCTGGACCACCTCGTGGGGCTCGTCGACCCGCATGGTGGGCGGGCTGATCATGGCGCACGGCGACGACGACGGGCTGGTGGTGCCGCCGCGGCTGGCGCCGATCCAGGCCGTCGTGCTGCTGGTGAAGGACGACGGCGGCGCAGGCGACCGGGCCCGTGCCCTCCGGGACGAGCTGGCGGCCGCGGGGCTCCGGGTCCGCCTCGACGACCAGGTCGCGCAGAGCTTCGGCCGGCGGGCCACCGATTGGGAGCTGAAGGGCGTGCCCATCCGCGTCGAGGTCGGTCCCCGCGACCTGGCCGAGGGCAACGTCACCGTGGTGCGCCGGGACACGGGGGACAAGCGCCAGGTCCCGGTCGGCCAGGTCACGGCCGCCGTCGAGGACCTGGTCCCGGCCGTCCAGGCGGACATGCTCGAAGCCGCCACGGCCCGGCGCGACGCCGCCATCACCGACGTCGGCGCCATCGAGGAAGCGGTCGACGCCGCGCAGACCGGCTTCGCCCGCCTGCCGTGGGGACTGCTGCGGGGTGACGGTGAGACCCAGCTGGCGGGCAAGGGGATCACGGTCCGGTGCCTGACGGCGGCCGACGGCTCGCTGCCTGCGAGCGAGGACGACGACGTGGTGGCGGTGGTCGGACGCGCTTATTGACGCGCGGTAACCGTGACGATGAGTGGGCGGACCGCGCCAGCTATACTTGAGCGTCCGTTCCGTTCGAATTAGTCGAGCGAAAGGCGTGGGCCAGTGCCCACGCCTTTCGTATGAGAGAGGAGGAGTTGCCGCGATGACCGTCGTCGACCGCGTCCGCGATCTCGTGCAGCCCCTCCTCAGCGAGCGCGACCTCGACCTCTACGACGTTGAGCTCGCCGGTCGCGAGCTGCGCATCGTGGTCGAGCCCGGCCATGCCGGCGGCTCGCTCGATCTCGACGCCATCAGCGACGTCACCCGGGCCGTGTCCCGGGCGCTCGACGATGCCGATCCGATTAGCAGCGCCTACACGCTCGAGGTCACCAGCCCGGGGCTGGAACGCATGCTTCGCACGCCCCACCACTTCGCCCGGGCCGTGGGCGAGACCGTGAAGGTCAAGACCCGGCCGGGCGGTCCCGACCCGGACACCGAGCGCCGCGTAGCCGGCGTGCTGGCCGCAGCCGACGACGGTGGAATCACCGTGCGCACCGGCGTCGACGACGACGGCACGCCGGTCGAGCGTCGCCTCGCCTACGACGAGATCGAGCGGGCGCGCACCACCTTCGAGTGGGGACCAGCGGCCAGGCCGGGCGGGCGCAAACCGAAAGAGAAGAGGGATCAGAGGTCATGAGCGAGATGATGGAGGCGCTGCAAGCCCTCGCCGCAGAGAAGGGCATCTCCGTCGACACCCTGATGGCCGCGTTGGCGGACGCACTCGAATCGGCGTACAAGCGCATGCCGGGCGCGCACGAGTACGCCTGGGTCACCATCGACCCGGCCAACTTCGACATCCGCGTCTACGCGCAGGAGATCGACGACGACGGCGAGCCCTACGGTCCCGAGCTCGACGTCACGCCCAAGGACTTCGGCCGCATCGCCGCCCAGACGGCGCGCCAGGTGATGACCCAGCGCATCCGCGAGGCCGAGCGCGAGCTCCGCTACGAGGAGTACGCGGGGCGCGAAGGCGACATCGTGACCGGCACGGTGCAGCAGGGCGACAGCCGCTACACCCTGCTCAGCCTGGGCCCGGTCGAGGCGCTGCTGCCCCAGGCCGAGCAGGTCCCCCACGAGCGGCCCGAGGCAAACACCCGGCTCAAGGCCTACATCGTCGAGGTGCGGCGCACCTCCAAGGGGCCCCAGATCGTGGTGTCCCGCACCCATCCCGGCCTGGTCCTCGAGCTGTTCAAGCTGGAGGTCCCGGAGATCGCGGACGGCGTGGTGGAGATCAAGGCATGTGCCCGGGAGCCCGGGCATCGCACCAAGATCGCCGTGTGGTCCAACGACAACAACGTCGACCCGGTCGGCGCGTGCGTGGGCGCCCGCGGTGCCCGGGTGCGGCAGGTGGTCAACGAGCTGCGCGGCGAGAAGATCGACATCGTCCCCTTCAGCGACGACCCGTACGAGTTCGTGGCCAAGGCCCTGTCCCCGGCCAAGGTCAAGGAGGTCCGCATCGACGAGGCGGCGGGTGTCGCCGAGGTGATCGTGCCCGACTACCAGCTCAGCCTGGCCATCGGGAAGGAGGGCCAGAACGCCCGCCTGTCGGCCCGGCTCACCGGGTGGCGGGTCGACATCAAGAGCGAGACCCAGCTCGTCGAGGAGGAGGCCTACAGCCAGCAGGACTGGGCCGAGGGCGAGTGGGTGGTCAACCCCGACACCGGCGAGCAGGTGTGGCAGCCGGCCGAGGGTGGCCCCGCCCTGTCGGTCGAGGACTGGGAGGCGGGCGCCGCCGAGGGTGAGGCCCCCGACGCCGCAACGGCCGAGTCAGGCACCGAGAGTGAGGCCGGGGGAGCCGCGGGCGCGAATGGTGAGGCCGGCGGCGATGCCGAGGCCGGCGCCGGGCCCGAGGCGGAGGCAATCGCGGGTGTCCAGGCCGAGACGGGCAGCGAGGCAGGCGCGGGTGTCGAGGCCGAGACGGCCGGCGAGACAGGCGCGGATGCCGAGGCCGAGACGGGCGGCGACGCAAGCGCGGATGCCGAGACGGGCGGCGGGGCCGGCGCCGGGCCCGAAGCGGAGGCGCGCGCGGGTGTCGAGGCCGAGACGGGCGGCGACGCAAGCGCGGATGCCGAGACCGGAGGCGGGGCGGGCGCGGGTGCCGGGGCCGGAGGCACTGCCGAGGCGGAGGCCGGGATCGACGCGGGAGCGGACAACGGACGCGGGGGCGAGGACGACGAAGCCGAAGGCGAGGTGGGGGCGGACGTGGGAGCCGAGGGCGAGGAGAAGCTCGACGACTAGGGGGCGGGGACGGCCGTCCGCGGGGCCGAACGTCCCGACGACGAGGCGTAGCGACCAGCCGGGGCCCATCCGGACCTGTGTCGGTTGCCGGCGCAAGGCTCCGCAGGCCGAGCTGGTGCGCTTCGTGAGGGGTCCCGATGGATATCCCGTTGAAGGCCGTAGACTTCCAGGACGCGGAGCGTGGCTCTGCAGAGACACCATCGAGGCGTGCCGGGTGCTTGCCGATCGTCGTGGGGGGTTCCAACGAGCCTTCCGTGACACGGGCAGACGCTGAAGCGCCGAGCAGCCGGCGGGCACCGTTCGTCCCTGGGCGACGGTGTGCGCGAGGATAGAGAGCCGCGAAATGCGCCACTACGTGCGCGGTCCGCGTCCGAGGTAAGACGAAGGGCTGGTCAGAGAGAACTTTGGCAGCGAAGATCCGGGTCCACGAGCTCGCAAGAGAGCTCGGGCTGACGAACAAAGAGTGCCTCGACCTGTCGCTCAGTTTGGGCATCGGGGTGAAGACGCACTCCTCGGGAATCGAGGAGGCGCAAGCCGACCGCGTCCGCCGACGCGCCCAGCGCGACGGCATGGTGCGCGACGTCCAGCCCGAGGAGCCCAAGCCTGCCAAGCCGGCCCGCCCGGCCGGCAGCGCCAAGACCAAGGCGCCGGCCACTGACGGCGCGTCCCCCGAAGCCCCTGCCCGCCCGGCACCGGCTCCCGCGGCCAACGCGAAGGCTCCCGCGCCCAAGGCGAAGGCTCCCGCTCCCGAACCCACGCCGGCGGCCG
>JBKPRV010000219.1:0-4940 GCA_046734715.1 Actinomycetota bacterium
GTGATGCCCTGGTCGATCCCGAACTTCACCAGGTATGGGCCGGCCAGCACGGTGCCGGTCCAGGCCACCACCATGACCAGCGCGGCCGTGACTCGCCGTCCCTGGGGACGGAGCATGCGGGCGGTGCGGCGCAGCACCCGACGGGCCTCGGCCCGGTCGAGGCGATCCTCCTCGGTGACGCCCCCTTGCATCCACATCTAGGACGCCACCTCCTCGCGGGCCGCGTCGTCCTGGCTCTGGCCGTTGCCGTGACCGTTGCCGTGACCGTTCCCGGAGTGGGCCCGCTCGGCGTCGGCGGCCGCCGCCGCGGCCAGCACGGCCCGGTAGCGGCCGTCGTGGGCCAAGAGCTCGGAGTGCGTTCCCTCCGCCGCCACCCGGCCGCCGTCGATGAGGACCACCCGGTCGGCCAGGGCGATGGTCGCCGGACGATGGGCGATCACGATGGTCGAGCGCCCCCGCATGACCTCGGTGAGGGCGTCGCGGATCTCGTGCTCCTTGGTGGGGTCGACGGCCGAGGTGGCGTCGTCGAGGATCAGCACGCGGGGGTCGGCGAGGATGGCGCGCGCGATGGCGATGCGCTGGCGTTGCCCGCCCGACAGCGAGTAGCCGCGCTCGCCGATGAGGGTGGCGTAACCGTCGGCCAGGCCGCTGATGAACTCGTGCGCGCCGGCGAGGCGGGCCGCCCGCTCGATGGCCTCGTGGGCGGCGTCAGGGTCGGCGAAGGCGATGTTGGCGGCGATGGTGTCGCTGAACAGGAAGGTGTCCTCGAACACGATGCCGATGGCGCGGCGGAGGTCCGCGAGGGCCATGGTGCGGACGTCCGCGCCATCGAGGCGGACGGCGCCGTCCTCGACGTCGTAGAAGCGCGGGATCAGCCGAGCCACCGTGGTCTTCCCTGCGCCCGTGGCGCCGACCAGCGCCACCGACTCGCCCGCGGCCACCCGCAGGTCGAAGCCGTCGAGCACCGGGATCGGGCGGCCGTAGCCGAAGCGCACGCCCTCGAACGCGACCTCGCCTCCACCCCCCGGCAGCGGGCCCGGGTGGGCGGGGTCGTCGATCTCGGGATCGGTGCCCAGGACGTCGTCGACCCGCTCGGCCGACACCGCCGCCCGCTGGGCCTGGGCCACGATCATGCCCAGCATGCGCAGCGGCCAGACCAGCATGGCGATATATACGTTGAACATCACCAGCGTGCCGAGGCTGAGGCCGCCGTTCAGCACCTGGTGGCCGCCGTAGCCGAGCACCATGATCAGGCCCAGGTTGGGCAGGAGCTCCATGCCGGGGAGGAAGCGGGCCCGCGTCATGGCGGCGGCCATGGACTCGTCGTAGACGTCCTGGGCCTCCGCCTTCAGCCGCTCGGCCTGGACCCGCTCGGCGCCGAGGCCCTTGATGACCCGCACGCCGGCGACGGACTCCTCGACCACGGCGGCGAGCTCGGCCGACTCGCGCTGGATGCCCATCACGCTGGGGAACAGCCGGCGGGAGAACCGGGTGGCGACCACGTTGAGAAACGGCAGGCTGCCCAGCGCCAGCAGGGTCAGCACCGGGTCGATGGTCGCCAGGATGACGGTCACGGCCAGCACGGTCACCGCGTTGGAGATGGTCAGCGGGATCATCACCACGAAGGCCTGCACCTGTTGCAGGTCGGTGTTGGCCCGGCTCATGAGCTGGCCGGTCTGGGCCTGGTCGTGGAAGGCGAAGTGCAGGCGCTGGAGATGGGCGAACAGCCGGTCACGCAGGTGGGCCTCGACCCAGCGGGCCTCGCGGAAGGCGACGTAGCGGCGGAGGCCGGTGAACGTGGCCGAGGCGATGGCGACGCCCCCGAGGATCAGCGACCACGTCAGGAGGGCGCCCGGCTCGTCGGCGATGATCCCCTGGTCGACGGCGTTGCGGACGATGAGGCCGGTGCTGACCTTGGCGGCGGTCCAGGCCAGGCCGACGGCGACACCGAGGGCGATGCCGGAGCGGCGCTGCCGCGTGAGGCGGAGGATCAGCTGCCAGCCCCGCCGGCTGAAGGTTCGGGTGGCGTCGAGGGCGGCGTCCGCCGCCAGGGCTCCGGCGCCCGTATCGCGGGCGCCGTCGGTGCCGGGTGCGGTGGCGTCGGCGGTTCCGGTGGTCGTATGGCTCGCGGTCTCGTGGGCGCTTCCGGCGCCGTTCGGTTCCGCCGTTGTGCGGTCCTGCGTCGCGCCCTCGCCCATCATCCCCCTTGACACTTGACCCAGAGGTCAAGTCTACCGGTGACGGGGCCCCGCTCCCAAGCGCATTCGCCTGGGTTTTGGCGTCGTTTCGGACTACGTCGCGAGGTCAACCGGCGAGCAGCGCCGGCGCCAGGGAGCGCCAGGCCGGGAGCGGGAGGGCGGTCATGTCGTCCTCGATGACCTGGACACAGACGTGGTCCGCGCCCCTGGCGTGGTGCTCCGCGACCCGGTCCGCGATGGCGGGTTCGTCGCCCCAGACGACGACGGCGTCGACCAGCCTGTCGCTGCCTCCGCCACCCAGGTCGTCGTCGTCCCACCCCAGCCGGCGCAGGTTGTTCACGTAGTTGGGCAGCGTGAGGTAGATGGCCATGTGCTTGCGAGCTGCGGCCCGGGCTGCGACGGGATCGGTGGACAGGACCGCCGCCTGCTCGACCAGCAGCATGGGCCCCTCCCCCAGGTGCTCGCGGGCCACCGGCGTGTGCTCGACCGGGACGAAATAGGTGTGGGCCCCCCACGCCTTGTCGGCGGCCAGGGCCAGCATGCGGGGGCCGAGGGCGGCCAGCACGCGGGGCGGCGCCTCGGCCGGGGCCGGAGAGACGGAGAAGGCGCGGTCCATCGCGTCCAGGTAGGCGGCCATGCGGGACACCGGCTTGTCCCACGTCTGGCCCAGCAGCCCTTCGACCATCGGGGCGTGGCTCACCCCGAGGCCCAGCAGGAAGCGGCCGCCCGAGTCGTCGGCCAGCAGGCGCTGGGCGGCCGCCGCGGCGGCGGGCTGGCGCAGGAAGACGTTCGCCACCCCGGTCGCCACCACCAGCCGCGAGGTGGCGGACAGCAGCACCGCCGCATGAGTGGTCACCTCCCGCCCCACCGCCTCGGGGATCCACAGTGTCCCGTAGCCCAGCGCCTCGACCTCGAGCGCGGCCTCCCGCGCCTGGGCCGCCGGCTGGATGTCGAGCGTCCCGGTCCAGATCCCCACACGTCCCACGTCCATCCGGCCGACGCTAGCTTGGGCTCCGGATGGAGCACCTGGTCACCGCCCGGTCCCGCTGGACGGGCCTGGTCGTCGGGCTCAGCCTCCTCGCCTACGTGGCGCTGGTCGACCCGGCCCGCGGCGGGCTGTACCCGCGCTGCCCCAGCCGGCTGGTGCTCGGCCTCGACTGCCCCTTCTGCGGGGGCCTGCGCGGCACCCACGACCTGCTCCACGGCGACCTCGCCGGGGCGCTCGACCACAACCTGCTGCTGCCCGCGTACCTGGTGGCGGCGGCCGTCATAGGGGTCTGCTACCTGCTGCCGCTGACCGGGCGGCCGGTGCCCCGGGTGCGCCTGCCCCGGTGGGCGCTGATCGGCGCCGCCGCGGTGGTGGTGAGCTTCACCGTGGCCCGCAACCTCCCCGGCTTCGACTACCTGGCGTCGGGCGCCGGCTAGCTGTAGGTCACACCCACTTGCGGACCGGGGGCGGGGGCACCCAGGCCGCCAGCGCGTCCAGCAGCTCGGCCGGACCGGTCGACGCCAGCACCAGCCGCCGGTGCTCGGGCCGCACGAAGCCCTCGGCCACGCCCGCGTCGAACAGCGCCAGCAGCGGCTCGTAGTAGCCGGCCACGTCGAGCAGCCCGCAGGGCTTGGGCGGATCGTGCAGCCCCAGCTGGCTCCAGGTCAGCACCTCGCAGAACTCCTCCAGCGTGCCCAGCCCGCCGGGCAGGGCCACGAACCCGTCGGACAGCTCGGCCATGAGCGCCTTGCGCTCGTGCATGCTCCCGACCACCCGCAGGTCGTCGAGGGCGGTGTGAGCCACCTCCGCCTCCACCAGCGACGCAGGGATCACCCCCACGACCTCGCCGCCTGCGGCCCGGCACGTGTCGGCCACCAGCCCCATCAGCCCGACGTGGGCGCCTCCGTAGACGAGCCCGACGCCCCGCGCCGCCAGCTCGGCGCCGAGCGCCGCGGCCACTTCGGCGTACTCCGGCCGGGACCCGAGGCTCGACCCGCAGAACACGCACAACCGCCGTAGCGCCATCGAGCGGACCGGTCAGTCGAGCCGGCGCAGCTGCTCGCGGTACCGGCGGCCGCGCTCGACGTAGGTGAGCATGCCCCGCCGGATCGACGCCGGGTCGACCGAGTCGGGCCGGATCCGGGCCGGCACCCCCAGCGCCATGGCCCCCGACGGCACCTCGGTCCCGCCCGAGACCACGGCGCCGGCGCCGACCAGCGCCCCGGACCGGACGACCACGTCGTGCAGCACCACCGCGCCCGACCCCACCAGCGCCCGGTCCTCGATGGTGCAGCCCTCCAGGTGCACGAGGTGGCCGATCACGCACTCCTCGCCCACGGTGGTGGGATGCCGGGGCGTGACGTGCAGCACCGAGCCGTCCTGGACCGACGTGCGGGCCCCGATGGTGATGGCGGAGCTGTCGCCCCGCAGCACCGCACCCGGCCACACCGACGCCTCCGGGCCCAGGCGCACGTCGCCGATCAGCACCGCCTCGGGGTGCACGTAGGCGGTGGGGTCGATGGAGGGAGCGAGCTCGCCGAGGGCGTAGATGGGCACGCGTCAGGCCCCGTAGCGCCCGAACCCGCCCCGGAAGAACACCAGCGGCCCGCCCTCGTGGCCGATCTCGAGGTCGACCACCCGGCCCACCACGATCCAGTGGTCGCCGGCCTCGTGCACGGCGTCGATGGTGCAGTCGACCCAGGCCAGCACGCCCTGGAGGACGGGCGCCCCGGTGGCGATGGACGGCCGCCAGC
>JBKPRV010000220.1:0-4667 GCA_046734715.1 Actinomycetota bacterium
GCCCGCGGCGGCCGCGACCGGGGTGCTGGTGGTGGCGGCCATGGTCACGGCCGCCGACCACACCCACACCCAGGACGGCCACGATCACGTCACGACGTCCGCAGCGTCCGCGAGCGACGACCCCGCCCACGACCACGGGGACGACAACGGGGACGAGGAGAGCGCGGCCGGCACCGAGCACGAGGACCACGCCGCCGCGCCGGTCGGGGCCGTGCCCTACGACGGCACCCTCCCGGTGGACCTGAGCGGCGTGCCCGGCGTGACGCCCGAGCAGCAGGCCGAGGCCGAGGCGCTCGTCACCGCCAACATCCAGCAGCTGCCCCACTTCGCCGACCCGGAGGTGGCCAAGGCGGCCGGCTACCGCCCCATCGGCGACGCGGTCACCGGCACCGAGCACCTGATCAACTGGAGCCTCCTCGACGACGGCCGCAACCTCGACGCCGCCTACCCCGAGGCGCTCGTCTACAAGGTGGGCCGGGGCGGCAGCCGCACGCTCGAGGCCGCGATGTACGTCCTCGAGCCGCCGGCCACGCTCGACACCGTGCCCCCGATAGGCGGCCCGCTGGTCCAGTACCACGTGCACAACGACCTGTGCTGGTCCGGCCCCGAAGGCGCCTACCAGGTGTTCCCGGCCGCCCCGCTGCCGGCCCCGTGCCCCCCCGGCATGGAGCGCCGGCTGCTCGAGCCGATGCTCCACGTGTGGATCGTCGGCAACGAGTGCGGGCCGTTCGCCGCCCTCGAAGGCATCGGCGGCGGTCAGGTGAGGCCGGGCGAAGCGGTCATGTGCGATCACGTGCACGGGTCCGTGGGCGCTCTCTGACCGTTACAAAAGGGTCACAACTCACCGAATCGGCAACCGGATCGGGCCGGTACGCGTCCCATGGTCATGGACGCAGGGCAGGAATCCCCCACCGGCCTGATGTGGGCCGCACTCGCCTCGATCGGGGCGGGCATCATCCACGCCGCCGCGGTCGGCGTGCACGGCGAGCACCGCCAGGCCGCCATCGCCTTCGCCGCGCTGGCGCTGTTCCAGGTCGGATGGGGCGCGCTGGCGCTCGTCCGCTCCCGGACGTGGATCGCCTGGGTCGGCGTGGCCGGCAACAGCCTGGCGCTGGCCGGTTGGCTGGTGGCCAAGACCTCGGGCATCGGCTTCATCGACGGCCTGGAGACGGCCGAAGGCCCCGGATTCGCCGACACGATGGCGGCCATCCTGGCCCTGCTGGCCGTGGCCGGTGCGCTGACCGCGGCGGTGGCCCGCGGGCTGCTGCGGATGCCGTCGATCTCGTCCGTCCCGCTTGCGGCAGTGACCGCGGTCGTCGTGATGGCGGCCACGGTGGCCGCCGGATCGCACCACCACGGCGCCGAGGGCCACGAGCACGAGACCTCCGCCATCAGCGACCACGACGACGACCACACCTCGGGCGACAACCACGGCACGGACGAGGACCACGACCACACCGACACGACGGATCCCGACCACGACCACCCCGGGACCACGAGCCCCGACCACGACCACCCGCCGGGCACCGATCCCGGCTCGCCGCCGCACGACCACCCGCCGAGCACCGATCCGGGCTCGCCGCCGCACGACCACCCGCCGGGCACGCCGCCGCACACCCCGAAGCCGTACGACGCCACACTGCCCATCGACCTGAGCGGCTTCCCCGGGGTCACCCCCGAGCAGCAGGCGCGGGCCGAGGCGCTGGTCACCGCCACGCTGGTGCAGCTCCCGCAGCACTACGCCACCACGGACGCGGCCTACGCCGCCGGCTACCGCTCGATCGGCGACGGCTTCACCGGGTGGGAGCACTACATCAACTGGTCCATGACCAACGACGGCCACGAGCTCGACGCCAACTACCCCGAGTCGCTCGTCTACCAGGTGTTGCCGACCGGGGAGAAGCGGCTGGCGGCCGCGATGTACCTGCTGGAGCCGCCCCGCACCCTCGACCAGGTGCCCGACGTCGGCGGGCCCATGACCCAGTTCCACGAGCACAACGACCTGTGCTGGTACCCGCAAGGCGACGCCTGGCGGGTCGTCCTGGTCGGCGCCCCGCCC
Organism: Actinomycetota bacterium; assembly: GCA_046734715.1. Lineage (GTDB taxonomy): Bacteria > Actinomycetota > Acidimicrobiia > Acidimicrobiales > VFJN01 > ZC4RG19. The sequence continues at coordinate 2,060 of JBKPRV010000220.1, forward strand.
ACCCCGTGCCCCTCGGGCGCCGTCCGCAAGGAGGTCGTGCCCATGATCCACGTGTGGGTCATCCCCAACGAGTGCGGCCCGTTCGCCGCCCTCGAGGGCGCCTCCGGCGGTCAGGTCCGGCCCGGAGAGCCGGTGCTCTGCGATCACGTCCACGGCTCGCACTAGCGAGCCAACGGACGCGGTCGCACCCGCGAGCAGGGTCCGCGGTCGCACCAGCCGATCTCGCCCCCACGGCGGGACGGGTGGGTCGTCCTCCTAGGCTCCCCCTATGACCCTCCCGTCCCGCTCTCTCGGGCGCACCGGCCCGACCGTCTCCGCCCAGGGCCTCGGCTGCATGGGCATGAGCTTCGCCTATGGCACGCCGGACCGGGCCGAGGCCGAGGCCACGCTGGCCCGGGCCCTCGACCTCGGGGTGACGTTCTTCGACACCGCCGACATGTACGGCCTGGGCGAGAACGAGCAGCTGGTGGGCCCGGCGCTCGGCTCCCGGCGGGACGAGGTGGTCCTGGCCACCAAGTTCGGCATCCACCTCGATCCCGAGGCACCGGGAGGGCGGGGCGTTCGGGGCGACGCCGCCTACGTCCACCGGGCATGCGACGCCTCGCTCCAGCGGCTGGGCCTCGACCACATCGACCTCTACTACCAGCACCGCCCCGACGTGCGGGTCCCGATCGAGGAGACCGTGGGCGCCATGGCCGAGCTGGTGGCGGCGGGCAAGGTCCGGCACCTGGGCCTGTCCGAGGCTTCGGCCGGCACGATCCGGCGCGCCGTGGCGGTCCACCCCATCGCCGCCCTGCAGAGCGAGTGGTCGATGTTCTCCCGCGACATCGAGGACGAGATCGTGCCGACCTGTCGCGAGCTGGGCGTCGGCCTGGTCCCCTACAGCCCGCTGGGCCGGGGCCTGCTGACCGGCACCGTGGCCAGCCTCGACCAGTTGGAGGACACCGACTTCCGTCGGACGATCCCGCGCTTCCAGGGCGACAACCTCGACCGCAACCTGGCCCTGGTGGGCGTGGTGCGGGACGTCGCCGAGGCCCACGGGGTCACGCCCGGCCAGGTGGCGCTGGCGTGGCTGACGGCCCAGGGCGACGACGTCGTCCCCATCCCCGGCACCAAGCGGCGCAAGTACCTGGAGGAGAACGTGGGCGCCCTCGACGTCACCCTCACCCCCGAGGACCTGGAGCGCCTCGGCGGCCTCACCCCCGCGGGCGGTCGCACTCTCCAACCCAACTGGATCAACCTCGATACTCCCCCGGCCGGCTGAGGGCCCGTCCCCTAGCGTGGCGGTGTGGACTCCCCCGCCCGCGCTCCCTCCGCCCGTACCACCGTTCGCCGCCAGCCCGACCGGGGCCACTACGACCGCGAGCAGGTCCACGCGGTGTTGGACGAGGGGCTGGTGGCGCACGTGGGCCTGGCCACCGACCACGGGCCGGTGGTCATCCCCATGCTTTACGGCCGGGCCGGCGACCGGCTGCTGCTGCACGGCTCGACGGCCAGCCGGCTCATGCGGGGCGGGGCCAAGGGCGTCGACCTGTGCGTCACCGTCACGTTGGTGGACGGGCTGGTGCTGGCCCGGTCGGCGTTCCACCACTCGATGAACTACCGCTCGGTGGTGGTGTTCGGGCGGGCCACGCCCATCACCGACCTGGATGAGCGCCGGGCCGCTCTCGACCGGCTGGTCGACCACGTCGTGCCCGGCCGCGGGCCCGACGTCCGCCCGCCCAGCGACAAGGAGCTGAGGTCCACGCTGGTCCTCTCCCTGCCCCTGGACGAGTCCTCGGTCAAGGTCCGCACCGGGCCGCCCCTCGACGACGAGGAGGACATGGACCGCCCGACTTGGGCCGGCGTCGTGCCCCTCGCCACCGTGCCGGGAGCGCCCATCGCCGCCCCTGACCTGCGCACCGACGCGCCGGTCCCGGCTTACGCGGCCAGTTATCGCCGCCCCCGACCTGAGTGAGAGCCCGCCCGCCGCCCCCCGGCAGGCGGCGGGCGGACGCTCACGGAGGCCCCAGCCTGCCATCCCGGGACCGGGGAAGCATCACGAACGTGTGCTCGCCACGTCGCACACGAGGCCGCGGTCGAGGCACGTCTCCACCTCGGTGCGCAGCTTGTCGGGGTCCCAGGCGTTGAAGAAGTCGGCGTGGGCGGTCAGCACCGAGCCCGACGCCATGGCCAGGTCGTGGCCACCGCCGGTCACCGGGTAGCTGATGGCCAGCAGCAGCTGGGGCACGGGCACCGGATGGCTCTCCGGGCAGGCGCCGTCCCGGCTGCGGGCCATGTGGGCGACGTGGTCCGGGCTGTCGACCCGCTCGCCGTCCCAGCAATCGGGGAAGCTGACGGCGAGGCGCAGCGGCCGGCCCTCGGGGCAGTCGGGCGGGCTCTCGGCCCGCACCGATCCCGCCCCGCACGACCAGGCCACGATGTCCAGCGATTGCGGGTCCTCGGCGTGCGGGTCGCCGCCCAGCATCATCAGCCCGAACGGGTAGGGCTCGACGGTGGCGGGGTCGACCCCCACACCCGGCCGGTAGTAGGCAACGGCCTTGGTGGGCGTCACCATCGCCCCTTGGTCGAGCAGCGCCGGCGCCCAGTAGGCCGCCCGGTCCAGCTG
>JBKPRV010000221.1:0-7145 GCA_046734715.1 Actinomycetota bacterium
CATCTGGGCACCCGAGGAGGACATCTACTGGGGCCCCGAGGACACCTGGCTCGGTGACGCGCGCTACAAGGGCGACCGCGAGCTGCAGGGCCCCTTCGGTGCCGTGCAGATGGGCCTGATCTACGTGAACCCGGAGGGCCCGAACGGGAACCCGGACCCGCTGGCCTCCGCACGCGACATCCGTGAGACCTTCCGCCGCATGGCCATGAACGACGAGGAGACCGTGGCGCTCATCGTCGGTGGCCACACGTTCGGCAAGGCCCACGGCGGGGGCAACCCCGACCTCGTCGGGCCCGAGCCCGAGGCCGCCTCGCTCGAGGAGCAGGGCTTCGGCTGGAAGAACGCCAACGGCACCGGCATGGGCGACGACGCCGTCACCAGCGGCCTGGAAGGCGCGTGGACCAACGAGCCCACGAAGTGGGACAACGGATTCCTCGACAACCTGTTCAAGTACGACTACGAGCTGACCACCAGCCCGGCCGGGGCTCAGCAGTGGACCCCGAAGAACCCCGAGGCCCAGGGCACGGTCCCGGACGCCCACGACCCGTCGGTCCGGCACGCCCCGATGATGCTGACGACGGACCTGGCGCTGAGGCTGGACCCGATCTACGAGCCCATCGCCCGGCGGTTCTACGAGAACCCCGACGAACTGGCCGACGCGTTCGCCAAGGCCTGGTTCAAGCTGCTGCACCGCGACATGGGCCCCATCTCGCGGTACCTCGGCCCGCTGGTCCCGTCCGAGCCGCAGCTGTGGCAGGACCCGGTCCCCGCGGTCGACCACGACCTGGTCGGCGAGGCGGATGTCGCGGCCCTCAAGCGGAAGGTGCTCGACTCGGGCCTGTCCGTCTCACAGCTGGTCGCGACCGCGTGGGCGTCGGCGGCCACCTTCCGCGGCACCGACATGCGGGGCGGGGCCAACGGTGCCCGGGTCCGCCTGGTGCCCCAGAAGGACTGGGCCGTCAACGACCCGGCCGAGCTGGCCAAGGCGCTGCAGACCCTCGAGGGGATCCAGCAGGACTTCAACGGCTCCGGCGGCACGAAGATCTCGCTCGCGGACCTGATCGTCCTCGGCGGGTGTGCCGCGGTCGAGCAGGCGGCCAAGAGTGCCGGGCACGACGTGACCGTCCCGTTCGCCCCCGGGCGCACCGACGCCACGCAGGAGTGGACCGACCCCGAGACGTTCGCGGTGCTCGAGCCGACGGCCGACGGGTTCCGGAACTACCTCCGCGCCGGCGAGAAGCTGCCCGAGGAGCACGCTCTGGTGGAGCGGGCGAACCTGTTGACGCTGACGGCCCCGGAGATGACCGTCCTCGTCGGCGGCATGCGGGCGCTGAACGCCAACTGCCAGCAGTCGCAGCACGGCGTCTTCACCGACCGGCCCGGGACCCTGACCAACGACTTCTTCGTCAACCTGCTCGACATGGGGACGGAGTGGCGGCCCTCCACCACCGAGGAGAACGTGTACGAGGGTCGGGATCGCGCCACGGGCGACACGAAGTGGACCGGCACCGCGGCCGACATCGTCTTCGGGTCGAACTCGCAGCTCCGGGCCATCGCCGAGGTCTACGCCTCGGTCGACGGGCAGGAGAAGTTCGTGCGTGACTTCGTGAAGGCGTGGGACAAGGTGATGAACCTCGACCGCTTCGATCTCGCCTGATCGAGGCCTTGGGTTGGTGGCCGGTTCGGCTCGGACCGGCCACCAGCTCGCGACCGCCCCTATGCGTCTGATCCTCGTCCGCCACGGTGAGGCCCACGCGGGCTTCCAGGGAGTCATCGCCGGGCCGACCGGCTGCACCGGCCTGACCGATCGGGGACGAGAGCAGGCCGTGGCCCTGCGGGACTTCCTCGCGGCCTCGGCCCGGGTGCGGGCCGACGTGCTGCTGGCGAGCATCATCCCGCGGGCCATCGAGACGGCGGAGATCATCGCCCCCGGGCTCGGGATCCAGACGTTCGGCCGCGAGTGCGACCTGTGCGAGGTGCACACCGGCGAGGCGGACGGCCTGGAGTGGGCCGAGTGGGGCGCCCGTTACGGGTCGTTCGACATGGAAGCCTTCCCGGACCGCGTGTTCGCGCCCGAGGGCGAGAGCTGGAACAGCTTCCACGAGCGCGTGCTGCAGATGCTCGAGCGGCTGGCCCGGGAGTACGAGGGGCAGACGGTGGTGGCCGTGTGCCACGCGGGTGTGATCATGGCCTCGCTGCGCGTGCTCTTGGGCATCGGCCACCCCGGGACCGGCACTCGGATCCACCCGACCAACACCGGGCTCACGGACTGGGAGTGGGAGCCCTCGCCCGGGCGATGGACGCTGCACTCGTTCAACGAGGCGACGCACCTCCTGCGGGTCGCCGCCGAATGACGTCGGCGCGTGGGCGGGTAAGGAGTGCGGCATGGCCGATCACGACCGGTATTCGCTCGATGCCGCGCGAGCCGCTGCCGAGCGCGACGAGCTCGGAGAGTGGGTGGCGGAGTTCCTCGCCAGCCCCGGCAGTGACAACGGCCTGCTGGGCGTCGAGCTCACGGACCGGTTCCGCTGGTGGCTCGGTCCCGTGCTGGTCCCGCTGGACCGGCTGAACCGCCTCGCCGGCCCTCCCGGCGACCCGGTCATGTGCCCGGTCGACGAGGACTACTGGCGGGACGACGTCGACGACCTGGAGCAGAAGGTGCGGGACGGATGGGAGCCGCCGCCGGTGATCGCCTCCTACCGTGACGGTGAGCTGTTCCTGGAGGACGGCAACCACCGGGTCGAGGGCGTCCGGCGCAGCGGCGCCGACCAGACCTGGACGGTCATCGGCTTCGACTCCCCCGAGGACCGCGAGCAGTTCGAGGTGCCCAGCCCCACCTGACCAGCCGGGCGAGTTCGCCTCGCCGGCGTCGACGTGCGTATCACGGTGCGGTCTCGGTGCTCTTAGAGCCAGAGACATGGAGGCGGCCATGACCGGACGGCGGAGGCACCCGCGCGCCAGAGTCGCGGAGCAGGACAGCTTCAGGATCGAGCGCCACCGGCGCTACCTCGTCCAGAACCGGACGCCCCGGCGCATCGAGATCATCGACGCCAGCTACGGTCAGCTGCGGCTGCCGCCGCTCGCCCAGCGCGTGATCGACGGCCAGCGCCTGTGCGCCTTCCAGGAGCCGCTCCGGCGGCTCCGCCAGCGGCACCAGGTCCGCGTGCGCACCTACATCCCCCCGGCCTCGACGTGCAGCGCGGGGGTCGCGTGGCTCGGTGGCCTGGCGTTTCTGCTGGTTGCCTGGGGTGTGATCGGCTACGGCACCCTGCTGCAGTGGCAGATCGGCGCTGGCGTCCTCCTGTGGCTCGCGCTCGCCCTTGTCGTCCTGGTGCTGTCAGTCAGGGCGGAGCGGTACCGACGGGCCCAGGAGCGCCGAGCCGACAAGGCCGAAGGCGACGTCGAGTACGGCCTCGGCGGCGCGTTCTACGACGGGAACGACACGGCTCGACGGGCCAAGCAGGCGGGCGTCCTCGCCGCGGTGTTCGTGATCGGCGCGGTGCTCCCGGCCATCGCCATCTTCCTCGCCACCGACGCTCAGGGATTCGTCGTCCTTCGCGATGGCCTCACGGTCAAGGACAGCGACGTGAGCCCGTTCGTCGGGCGCCTGATCCAGGTGACCTACACGGCGGTGCTCGCCACCTTCCCGGCGCTGATGTACTTCCAGTTCGACCGGCAACGGATCGGCACGCTGCGGGCCCGCTGGGTGCGGGCCATCTTCCAGATGGAGCCGCAGATGTCCACCCTGGCCGACGTCGACGCCAAGTACGGCTTCCAGATCGCCGAGGCTTCAGGTGACTCGACGGATGCGGGCCAATTCTTCGGCGGGCGTCACTCGCCGATCATCGTGGCCACGATCCTCATCTCTCTGGGTTGGACCGTGCTCGTGCTCGGCACCTCGTCGCACGACTTCGATGGGCAGGCCAAGCTGTTCGAGCTGCTCAATCCCAATCCCAGCGCGGCGGGGATGGCGTTCCTCGGCTCGTACTTCTTCGCCGTCTACCTGGTCCTGCGGGCCTACTTCCGGGGCGATCTCCGTCCCAAGCTCTACAACCAGGTGACCGCACGCCTCGTCGTGGTCGTCGTCGTGGCCTACCTCCTGAACGTGCTGTACGCCGACGGAGGAGCGAACCGCGTGCTGTGGACCGCGGCGTTCCTCGCCGGCATCGTGCCGAACACGGTGCTCCGCGGCATCGGGCTCGCCGTCACCACCCCGATAGCGGAGCACGGGTGGTTGGGCGGCGCCGTGAACTCGGCCTTCGCGGCGCGGCGGTCGCTGGTCCAGATCGACGGCATCGACCTGTACGAAAGCGCCCGGCTCGAATCCGAAGGCATCAACGACGTGACGTCGTTGGCCAAGACCGCGCTCGTCTCGACGATGATCAACACCCGCCTCCCGATCGAGCGCCTGGTCGACTGGACCGATCAGGCCGTCCTGTTGACCCTGATCGGAGATGTCGCGCCCCACCGCACCGGTCGTGCCTCGCCTGAGAACCACGACCGTGTCGCCCGGCTCCGCGGCATCGGTATCAGGACGGCGACGGACCTGGCCGCGGTGGTGGACGGCCGCGACGGCCAGGTCAGCCGGCGCACGCTGGTCGAAAAGATCCTGAACCAGGACGAGATGGACGATGGCGCTGCGCTGCTCGACGGGCTGGTGAAGCAGATCAACGCCGACCCCACGGTCCACCACATCCGGTCATGGCGCGCGTCCGAGCGTGCAGAGGTCAGCTGCGAGCTCAAGCCCATCGAGGAGTACGAGCCGCCTCGGCCGGTTCCCGAGCGCTCCAACAACCATCACCGACCGCGTTCCACCAGGACCTTGTCCGCCGCTGAAGCGTGACGCCCTCGCCGGTCTGGCCATGCTGGACGGCGTGGAGCGGGTGGTCATCTTCGGGAGGGGCGGTGCCGGCAAGTCCGTCCTGGCCCGTGAGCTGGGCGCCGCCACCGGGCTGCCGGTGGTCGAGCTCGACAAGCAGTTCTGGAGCGCCGAGCTGGAGCCGTTGCCGCCCGACGAGTGGGCCCGGCGCCAGGCGACCCTCGCCGCCGAGCCTCGCTGGATCATGGACGGCGACCTCGGGCCGTACGACGCGGTCGAGCCGCGCCTCCGGCGAGCCGACACCGTGGTGGTGCTCGACCTGCTGCTGTGGGTCTGCGCGTGGCGTGCCTGGCGACGCGGCTCCGAGCGGCGTGACTTCTGGGACTGGACCCGGCGATGGCGCCGCCACAGCCGCCCGGGCTTGCTGCGCGCCATCGCTGAGCTTGCGCCCCAGTCCGACGTCGTCATCCTGCGCAGCCCGGGCTCGGTGCGTCGCTGGCTGGCCGACGCCGGCCGCCGCTGAGGTCGATGCCGCTCGGAGCCTGACGACTGCTGAGGCCACGAGTCGGCCGCAGGCCGCGAGGGTCGTCGCCGCCAGCAGGACGACCGCAACGGCGGCGCCAAGCCGGCGCTGTCGACTGACCATGCTGTCGCCTCCACCCTGCCATGAGCCCTCGGGCCAAGCCGCGGCGACCATAACCCCACGGAGGTCGAACGATCAGTCGCCGTCCGCGAGCCGGGCTGCCTCCTCGATCCGGTCGTGGAACGCCTTCCACGAGGCGGGGTCGCTGATGCGCAGGCTGTCGTACCCACTGAGGAAGCCGGCCGAGCCGTCGATGGATTCGCGGATGATGTCGGCGTGACCCGCGTGGCGTTGCGTCTCCGCGGTCACGTGGACGAGCACGCGGTGAAGGGTGACCGAACCGTCCTCCCACCACCAGACCCGTCCGAGGGCGTCCAGCGGGAGCTCGTCGATGGTTGCGTCGGCGAACTCCCAGGTGCTCCGGTAGAGCTCGACGATCCGCTCCCTCGTCTCCTCCGGCCTTGCCCACATGTCCGCATTGGCCTCGGCATCTCCCGACAGCCACGGGAGCGACACTGCGGGCGTCCGGCCGAACACCTCACCGAAGTACAGGACTTCCATGCCCGCGTTGTGCTTGACGAGGCCGAGCAGGTTGGTACCCGTCGGCGTCAGCGGCCGTCGGATGTCGTACTCACCGAGTCCATCCAGCTTCCACACCAACGTCTCGCGTGCACCCCGCAGGTAGACGTGCAGATCAGCTTTCACGTCCAAGCCGCTCATCCGGTCTCCCCTTGGTCAGACCGATAGTTGCACGAGGAATCCGTGCGTGGCCGCGCCCCGGCGGCGGTCGGGGCCACGGTACGCGTGCTCACGCAGTCAGGGTGACTGCACCACCCGCATGGCACTCTCCGTCGTCGACGTGGTGGGCAGCAGGGGCTCCAACTTGACGACCGCGCGGATCTCGTCGTCGGCGATGCCGGCGGCTCCGCCGTCCTCGTTCAGCGTCGCCCAGCTGTAGGGCCACGCATGCGAACGGCTGACGCTGGTGCGGCCCTGGGCCCGCTGCGGCGAGCTGAAGAACCTGGTTGCCCCGAGTTGATTGTCCCCGGGGGCGCCGTCGTCCTGGTCCTGGCCGGTGTCGTCGCCGATCAGGTACCAGCTCTCGGTGTAGCCGATGTCGGTGACCCGGTCGAAGTCGTCGTAGAGGACGTCGTACTCCAGCACGAAGTCCGCGTTGGCCGCCGTGTGGGTGATGGTGAAGTTTGTGATGTTCACCGTTGCCATGTCGGTCTTCTCCTCGTGAATCTGTGCCCTCGCACGGTGCGAGCGGCGTCGACCACGGTGGTGCCGCAGCGCTAACGAAGCGTGAACTGACGTTCGATCCCGGTCCACGAACGCGACATAAGGGAAGCAATGACGAGCGTCTACCTCGGGAGATCGAGGAGCGGGAGTGGCGCATGGAAGGCAAGCTGAGGACGGGACCGGAGGGAGATCCGCCCATGGCCACAGCGAGGACTTCCGTCAAGAAGGCGTTCGACACCCAGGCGGACCTCAAGGCCCGCCGCGAGCACTGCGCCCCGTCGGCGAGACTGCTCGCCTCGCTCGACAGCGGGCCTCGCCAGCAGGTGAGGATCCATCGCGGCAGCGAGTTCGCGCTCTACACCGTGAGCGAGCTGCTGCACGAGACGACGGACTCAGTCGTGCGCATGGGTCCCGGCGGCCGGCGCCGGCTCGGGGCGGAGGCGAAGTTCGAGGGTGTGCTGGACACCAAGGTCGTCGATCCGGATCTGAACGACAAGGACG
>JBKPRV010000222.1:0-15111 GCA_046734715.1 Actinomycetota bacterium
ACGAGCAGTGGTTTGGAGGAATCTGACGACCATCCCGCACCGGACGCTGAGCGCGAACTACGTTCACCCATGAAACGACCATATCGCCGCGCCCCTTTCGCCTCTTCCTCACCCGCTTGCGGGCACGTCCCGCCCCCCTACCGCCTGCCGCCGAATGTCTTGGAGGGAATCCCATGGTTGGGCGTCCCCGGCCCACGAGCGAGAGTGCCGTCGACCTCACCCGCCGCTACCTGGCGGAGCTGGGGTCGTACCCGCTCCTCACCGCAGACGACGAGTCCAGCCTGGCCCAGGCCATCGCCGACGGGCGGGTCGCCGAGGATCGCCTGGCCTCGGGCGACCCCGTGTCGCGCCGGGAGCGGTCCCGCCTCCAGGGCACCGTGAGGGCCGCGGCCGACGCCCGCCGCCGCTTCATCCAGTCGAACCTGCGCCTCGTGGTGTCGATCGCCAAGCGCTACCAGACGCCCAGCATGTCGCTGCTCGACCTCATCCAGGAGGGCAACCTCGGCCTCATGCGGGCGGTCGAGAAGTTCGACCACCGCAAGGGGTTCAAGTTCTCGACCTACGCCACCTGGTGGATCCGCCAGGCCATCGGCCGGGGCATCGCCGACAAGGGCCGCACCATCCGCCTGCCGTCCCACCTGATGGACACCCTCGCCACCCTCTCCCGCAGCTCGTCCGCCCTGCTGAAGGCGCTGGGCCGCGAGCCCACGGCCGCGGAGCTGGCCGACGACACCGGCATCGCCCTCGACAAGGTCGAAGCCGCGCTGCGGGCGGCGCCCGACCTGGTGTCGCTGTCGGCCGCGGTGGGCGACGAGGGCGACCACGAGCTGGGCGATCTGCTGGCCGACCCGATGGGCGAGGCGCCGTTCGACGCCGCGGCCGCGGCCATCGAGCGTGACGACCTCCGCTCGCTGCTGGGCCAGCTCGACGAGCGCGAGCGGGAGATCCTGTCCCTGCGCTTCGGGCTGGCCGACGACAAGCCGCTGACCCTCGACGAGGTCGGGCGGCGCTTCAACCTCACCCGCGAGCGCATCCGCCAGATCGAGGCCAAGGCGCTCACCAAGCTGCGACACCCCTGCTCGGCCCAGCACCGCCGGCTGGTCGACGCCCTCACCCGCTGACCCGGGCCTCCCGGAACCAGGCCAGGGTGCGGATCAGCCCGTCGCGCAGCGACACCGCCGGCTCGTAGCCCAGGGCGCGGCGGGCGGCCGAGATGTCCGCATGGGTGTGGCGGACGTCGCCGGCCCGTGCCGGGCCGTGGGTGGGCGACGGCGTCACGCCCAGCTCGCCGCCCAGGATGTCCAGCAGGTCGAGCAGCGACGCCGGCTCGCCCCGGGCCACGTTGAAGGCCCGACCGGCGCAGCCGGAAGCGGGCGCCTCGGCCGCGCACAGGTTCGCCTGCACGGCGTCGCTCACGAACGTGAAGTCCCGGCTTTGGCGCCCATCGCCGTGGACGGGGGGATCGGACCCCCGCAGCAGGGCCTCCACGAACCGCGGGATCACCGCGGCGTACTCGGAGTCGGGCCGCTGGCGAGGCCCGTAGACGTTGAAGTACCGCAGGCTCACCGTCTCCAGCCCGTGCAGCTCCCAGAAGACCCGGGCGTAGTGCTCCCCCGCCAGCTTGGTGACCGCGTACGGCGACCGAGGCTGCGTCGGGGCCGACTCGGGGGTCGGCAGCTGCTCAGCCCCGCCGTAGACCGACGAGGACGAGGCCAGCACGACCCGCCCCACCCCGGCCCGCTGCGCCGCCCTCAGCACGGTGAGGGTGCCGGCCACGTTGGCCCGGTCGCTGGCCAGCGGGTCGGCCACCGAGCGGGCCACCGACCCCAAAGCGCCCTGGTGGTAGACGACGCCGCAGCCCTCGACCGCCTGGGCCACGACGGCCTCGTCGGCCACGCTCCCCGGCACGAAGGCGACACCCGAGGGGACGTTCTCGGCACGGCCGGTGGCCAGGTTGTCCAGCACGGCCACCTCGTCCCCCCGCGCCATGAGCGCGTCCACGAGGTGCGATCCGATGAACCCGGCGCCACCGGTGACGAGGGCACGCACCCGCCGGAGCATACCGACGGGCTAAGACGCGGCCGTGCCTCGCGACCCCCGGGTCGCCCGGTCCGCCCGCTGGTTGCCGGCGGTCTGGGCCGCCAGCCGCAGCGTCGCCGCCGGCTCGGCGTCCGGGGCGGGGGCCAGCAAGCTCGACGCCAGCGCGGCGAGTGCGGTCACCGTCTCGTGCTGGAGCGGGGGGAGGTCGGCGGGGGCGAACCAGCGCACCTCGCGGATCTCGACCGAGCGGGGGTGCGCCGCGTCGGGATCGGCGGTGGGGCGGGCCCGGAACACGACGTCCACCCGCTGGGGCCGGCTGTCGACCACCACGGCCGGCGCGTTGGTGAGCTCGACGCCCAGGCCGACCTCCTCGGCCACCTCCCGCCGGGCGCAGGCCTCGATCTCCTCGCCCCGCTTGAGCAGGCCTCCGGGCAGGCCCCAGCCCTCCCGGTAGACCAGGCGGACCAGGAGGATCGAGCCGTCCTCCCGCTCGACCATGCACGCCGCCCCGACCGTGAACGACGGGGCCGCGGTGCGCACGATCCAGCGACGCACGAGGGAGGGCATCCGCCGCCACACGTGCAGTAGCAACCTCTGTACGGCGCGGAGCACCTGCTCAACCTACTGCCCGCTACTCGTAACCGAGGCGACGTCGGCCCGTCACCAGCGTGTCGAACAGCTCCCGCGTGGCGGCCGCCACCGGGGTTCGCCGCGCCCCGTGGTCGAAAGTGACCAGCTCGCGACCGAAGGCGTCGCCCACCTCCGCGCCCGCCTCGGCGCACACCAGGGCACCGCCCAGGTAGTCCCAGGCACCGTGAGCGCTGGGGCTGCAGTCCACGTAGCCATCGAGGACGCCTTCCGCCACCGCGCACAGGTCGAGCGCCGCCGCTCCCAGCGTCCGGAACTGGCGCCAGCCCAGCGGCTCGGCCGGCATGCCGGAGATGGCCACCAGCGCCTCCCCCACCACCGTGCAGCCGGACGGGGACAGCGGGATGCCGTCCACCGCCGCGCCCCCGCCCCGGACCGCGGTGAACGTGCGCCCGTGCGGCAGGTCGACCACCAGCGCCGCCCGGGGACCGTCGCGGTCGACCGCGCACAGGCTGGTGCCGAACCACGGGATGCCGTGGGCGGCGTTGGTGCTGCCGTCCAGCGGGTCGACCACCACCACCAAGTCCTGCTCGCCCCCGGTCAGGCCCGACTCCTCGGACAGGATCCCCACCCCGGCGGCGCCGACGATCGCGAGCACGGCGGCGTCGGCCACCAGGTCGCTCAGGTACTGGCCGGCCCTGGCTCCGGACTGTCCCCAGTCCTCCAGGCCGTCCAGAGCGCCCTGCACCGCGAGCGCCGCCTCGTGCAGCAGGCTGATCAAGCCGTCGTCCGACATCGCCACGCGCTCGGGTCTACCAGGCGCGACGTGGCAGGCTGGGGACGTGGCCGCCATCGACATCGCCGGGTTCGTATCAGAGCTGAAGGACCACGCCATCGACCACGGCTTTCACGTGCACGACGAGCGCCACTTCGTCGAGACCTACTCCCTGCGCCAGACCTGGGAGGTCGACCTCCACCCGGAGGAGGCCTGCGGCGGCCCGCTCGACCTCCACCTGGCCCTGGAAGTGGACCCGAGGCAGCTGCTCTCGTTCGAGGACGTCATGAACGGGCTCCCGGAAGACGAGGACCCGCCCGACACGTTCCACTTCCCCCTGGTGTTCAACTGGGCACTGCCACCCCTGGCCAAGGGCCCGGACCTGCTCATCCTGGCCACCGAGCTGGCCGGCATCGGGGGCACCGACCTGCCCCTCGAGGTGTCGGCCATCGACTCGTTCCCCTCGGTGACGGACGCGCCCGAGCGCAGCCTGGCCATCGTGTCCCGCATCGAGGTGTCGCTGGCCCGGGTGTTCCTGGGCCAGGAGCAGATGTGCGACGTGCTCGACACGTGCCTGGCCGTGAGCCGCTACCTGTTGGAGAACGCCGAGGCCTGGTTGGGCGACGGCACCATCTGACCCCTAGGTAGATGCGTCCGCGGCGGAGGCTCGCTCGGCCAGGAAGTCCTGCTCGGCGGCGTTGTCGGTGAGGCGGAGCGCGGCCCGGTAGGCGTCAGCGGCCTCGGCGTGGCGGCCGAGGCGGTGCAGCAGGTCGGCCTTGGTGGCGGGCAGGTAGCGGTAGCCGTCGAGGCGGCCGTCCCGCTCCAGGGCTTCGACCAGGGGCAGGGCCGCCGCCGGCCCGTCCACCTCGGCCACGGCGACGGCCCGGTTGAGGGCGACCACGGGCGATGGCCACACCCGGAACAGCTCGTCGTACAGCGCGACGATCTGGGGCCAGTCGGTGGCCTCGTAGCCGGGCGCCTGCGCATGGACCGCGGCGATGGCGGCCTGGAGGGTGAACCGGCCGGGCGGCCCGGCCCGCAGGGCGGCGACGATCAGCCGGTCCGCCTCGTCGATCAGGGCGCGGTCCCACTGGCTGCGGTCCTGCTCCTCCAGCCGGAGCAGCTTGCCGCTGCCGTCGACCCGCGTGGCCCGGCGGGCATGATGGACCAGCAGCAGGGCGTGCAGCCCCACCGCCTCGCGCTCATCCGGGAGCAGGCGCCGGACGAGGATGGCGAGGTCCAGCGCCCGGGCGCACAGCTCGTGGCGAACCAGGTCCGCCCCGCTCGGCGCGGTGTGGCCGGTGGCGTACAGGAGGTGGATCACGGTCAGCACGGCGTCGAGCCGCGCGGGCAGCTCGGCTGCGGTCGGGACGGCGTAGGGGATCCGCGCGGTGGCGATCTTCTTCTTCGCCCGCGTGAGCCGGGCCGCCATGGTGGGCTCGGCCACGAGGAAGCCGCGGGCGATGTCGGCCGTGGGCACGCCGCACACGAGCCGCAGGGTGAGCGCCACCTGGGCCTCGGGGGCGAGCGCCGGGTGGCAGCACGTGAACACGAGCCGGAGCCGGTCGTCTCCGATCACCGGCGCCTCCTCGACCCTGGGATCCCCGGGCTCCGGGTAGCGATCGAGCAGGAGCGGCAGCTTGGTCTCGAGCGTCCGCCGGCGCTGGAGCAGGTTGAGCCCGGTGCGCCGGGCCACCGTCGTCAGCCACGCGCCCGGGCGGTCGGGGATGCCGTCCCGCTCCCACCGGCGGAGCGCCTGCACGTAGGCGTCCTGCACGGCTTCCTCGGCGACGTCGATGTCCCTGACCACCCGCACGGTGGCGGCGACGACGGTGGCCCACTCCTCCTGGTGGGCCTCGGCGACGGCCTGCTCGACCGGGGTCAGCTCTGCTCCGGGATCAGCAAGCCGAGCAGCGGCCGGACCTCGACGCCGCCGTCGGCGATCGGCGTCAGCCGGGCCAGCTCGATGGCGTGGTCGAGGTCGCGGGCCTCCAGGACGAACAGGCCGGCCAACCCCTCCTTGGTCTCGATGAACGGGCCGTCGGTGATGGCGCCGCCGCGGATCGACGTCGCGGTCGACGTCGGCCCGAGTCCCACGCCGGCCAGGATCCGGCCGCCGCGGGCCTCGATCTGGGCGTCGACCTCCTCGTTGGCCTGGGCCACCTCGGGCGGGATGTCGTCGGGCCAGTTCGGCGACATCCGCTCGTAGATCAGGACCACGTACTGCGTCGCCGTGCTCTGCTGCTGATCGGTCATCGGGCTGCCTCCCGGCGCTGGTAGGTGGTGGCGATGACACCGTTGGCGTACTGGACGGTGCGCACCAGGTCCAGGTCCTGCCGGCCATGGCCGCCGCCGAACAGCGGCGTGCCCGCACCGAGCAGGACGGGATGCAGGTACAGCCGGTACTCGTCGACGAGGTCGGCCCGGGCCAGAGCCTGGACCACGCTGGCGCTGCCCTGGACCAGCATGGCCGACCCGGGCTCGGCCTTGAGCCGGCGGATCTCGTCCTCGATTCCGCCGCCGACCACGCGGGTGCCAGGCCAGTCGGGCTGGCCGAGCGTGGTCGAGAACACCAGCTTGGCCTCCTCGTTGAGGGCGCGGATGATGCGGGGATCCTCCTTGCCGCCGGCCGGGTCGAGGCGGTCGCCGTCGTCGTAGGGCACGGCGTCGGGCCAGTAGTCGGCGAAGATCCCGTAGGTCACGCGCCCGAAGACGAACAGGTCGTACGAGCCGCCCATGACCTGGGCGATGTCCTCCTGCATGCGCGGGTCGAACGCGTCGATCACCCAGCTGATGTCCTCGTCCTGCCCGACGATGAACCCGTCGAGCGTGACGAACTCGGCGACGACGACACGCCGCCCTTTGTCGATCCTGGTGCCGGTCATGTCCCGGTCCTCCCGTGTGTCGGTCACACGAGGACGACAAACGGGGATGGCCGGATTCGACAGCGGGCGCTAGGCGGACTGGCGGGGCCGAGGGTCGGACTGCTGCAAGGCGGTGATCACGTCGTCGCCGACCGGCAGCGGGGCGCAACCGTGGGTGTTCTCGCACACGAAGTCGAACTGCGGCTCGGCCGCCCCGTGGCAGTCGGCGCAGCTCCCGTTGGTGAAGCGGTTGACGACCTCGGCGCCGCCCTGGCTCAGGATGGTGGTGCCCGCGGCGGTGGCGTCGAGCGTGAAGAACTCCCAGTCGTTGGTCTCCGGGGAGAAGCCCTCGGCGTGCTTGACCATGGCCTCGAAGGGGACGAGCTGGATGACCGTGCCCACCGGGTAGGTGCCCCCGTCGGGGTTCTCGGCCACGGCCACCGCCTCGTCGAGGTGCCCCCGCAGGTTGTTGATGAAGTAGCCGCGCACCGGGGTCATGTCGGCCAGGTTCACGAAGTCCGAGGCCTGGACCACGATGTCCTCCTCGGCCTCCGTGGTCGTGGTGGTGGCTTCCGGCTCGGCGGCAGCGTCGTCGTCGCCCCCACCGGACGAGCCGCCGCAACCGACGATGACAGCCAGGATGACGGGTATCGCCACGAGTGCGAGGTGCGTCATCCCCCCGATCCCCTGCTTCGAGGTGCGCATGGTTGCACTCTAGGTGCAATCGTCAGGCGTGTCTTGACCCTGGGCCAGTTTTCAGCTGTCGAACTCGAAGGAGGCGAGGAAGTCCTCGGTCTCGGGGTGGCCGAAGATGTCGAACACCAGGACCCGGGACTCGGGCACGTACCAGGCCTGGGGCTCGAACGTGTCACCTGTGATCTGGCAGTCGGCGGTCCACCGGTCGTACACGGCCGTGCGGTCGCCCACCGGGCGGGCGTCGTCCCGCTCGATCGGGTCCGAGCCTGTGTTCACATAGTTGTCGAGTGGGCCCTCGGGCGGTCCGTCAACGAGGGGACACTGGTCCGCGTCCGTGCTGTGGGACCAGGCGCCAGCGGTGTGAGGCTGGTACGCCTCCATCTCCTGGCCGGGCAAGAAGTCGCCCGAGTGGATCAGCAGCCCGGCGCAGTCGTCCCACGTGGGGCCCTCGTTGCCGGCGGGGGCGACGCACATCGTGTCGCCCTGGGCGTCGCTCAGCGGGTCGGTCTGCTTCCGGGGCCTGCCTGCCTCCCAGCCTTCGGGAAGCACGAAGCTGACGCCGCCGAAGTGCGTCCGGCCGCTCTGGTCGGGCTTGGGCTCGCCGGTGGTGTCGGTCGTGGGCTTGCCGTGGTCGGGCTGGGTGCTGATGTCGGGCGAGTTGCTCTCGGCCCCGAGCAGCACGGCGCCGGCGCCGATCGCCAGGGCCAGGACGGCGAAGGCGGCCATGGCCCGGGCCACGTGCTGGCGCCGGCGGCGGCGGCCGATGGCGCGGTGCACGCCGGCCAGGGCGGTGTTGTCGGCGGGGGCGACGGGGGCCAGGTCGGCCAGCGCCTCGCGCACCATGTCGTCGGTCCTCATCGCAGGTCCTCCAGGCGGGATTCGAGCGCGGCCAGTCCCCGGTGCAGGTGGGACTTGACCGAGCCGGCGGCGATCCCGAGCGTGGCGGCGATCTCACGTTCGGGCAGGTCGAGCCAGTAGCGGAGCACGACGCACTCGCGCTGGCGGCGGGGCAGGCCGGCGAGGGCGGTGGCCACCGCGTCGCGCCGGTGGCGGGCCTCGGCGGCGTCGCTGGTGGGGAGCGCCTCCCGTTCGGGCACGGGCTGCCGGCGGCGTTCGAGCCCCCAGCGCCTCAGGCGCCCTCGGGCGAGGTTGCACACGATCGAGCGCAGGTACGCCACCTGGCGGTCCGGCTGCCGCACTCGGTGCCGGGCCAGGTGGTACTTGGCGAAGGCGTCCTGGACGACCTCCTCCGCCGCGCCCCGGTCGTTCAGCAGCAGGCCGGCCAGGCCGACCATCTCGGAGTAGCGCTCCCGGAAGAGCTCCTCCGTCGAAATCGTCACGGGTTGGCCCGCCATCACGTCCACACCCAACTGACGCGCAGGCCCCTGACCCGGTTGTCAGCGGCCCCGGAACTCCGGCGGCCGGCGTTCGGCAAACGCCCGCTGGCCCTCGCGGTAGTCCTCCGACCGGAAGCACGCCTCCACCAGCGCCGCCACCGCCTCCCGGTTGCGCTCGGCCGGCGGGCGGCGGGCCTCGCGCAGGGCGGCCTTGCAGGCGGCCACGGTGAGCGGGGCGTTGGCGGCGATGGACTCGGCCAGGGCGACGACCTCGGCCTCCAGGTCGCCCGCGGGGACCACCCGGTTGACCAGGCCGGCCTGGAGCGCCTCGGCCGCGGACAGGCGCCGGGCCGAGAACAGGATCTCGGCCGCCCACGACAGCCCGACGGCCTCGACCAGCGTCTCGACGCCCCGCATCCCGTAGCCGAGGCCCAGCCGGGCCGCGGGCACCCCGAACTGGGCGTCGTCGGCCGCGATGCGGATGTCGGCCCCCAGGGCGGTGAGCAGGCCGCCGCCGATGCAGTACCCGTGGATCAGGGCGATCAGCGGCTTGCCGAACGAGGCCCACGCCCGCCCGGCCGCCGCCGCGCCCCGGTCGTAGTCGGCCCGGGCGCCGACCGCGGTGCGGCGCTCGCCGAACTCGGAGATGTCGGCCCCCGACATGAAGGCCCGCTCCCCCGCGCCCCGCACCACCACGACCCGCACGTCCGGATCCTCGTCCAGGGCCCGCAGCGCGCCGGGGATGGCGTCGCGCATCTCCACCGACAGGGCGTTGTGCCGCGCCGGGTGGTTGAAGGTCAGGGTGGCGACGCCCCCGGCTGCGTCGACCAGCAGCATGTCGGTCCCGGTGTCGTAACCCACTAGTTCCCTCCCACCACCCCGTTGGCCCTCAGGTGGTCGATCTCGGCGGGGTCGTAGCCCAGCTCGGCCAGCACCGCGTCGCTGTGGTCGCCCGCGTCGGGGCTGGCGGAGCGCACCGTGGGCCCGACGCCGGTCATCCGCACCGCGTTGCGCACCAGGTCCAGCCGCCCCAAAGCCGGGTGCTCGACCGGCGCGGCCATGGCCAGGTGCTCGATCTGCGGGTCGGCGAACACCTCGTCCATGCGGTAGACGGGACCGCACGGGACGCCCGCCTCCGCCAGGACCTCGACCCACTCGGCGGTGGTGCGGGTGCGCAACCGCTCGGCCACCAGGGCGTTGAGCTCGGCTCGGTGCCGGGAGCGCCGCCCGGCCGAGCTGAAGCGGGGATCCTCGGGCAGGTCCGGTCGCCCGATGGCCTCGCAGAACGAGCGCAGCAGCCGGCCGCTGGGCCCGGCGATGTTGACGTAGCCGTCGGCCGAGGCGAAGCAGCCCATGGGCACCAGCGTGGGGTGGTGGTTGCCCTCCTGGGCCGGGACCTCGCCGTCGACCGTCCAGCGGGCGGCCTGGAAGTCCATCATCGCCACCATCGACTCCAGCAGCGAGGTCTGCACCCAGCGGCCCACGCCGGTGCGCTCGCGGTCGTGCAACGCCACCAGGATGCCGACGGCCAGGTACAGCCCGGCCGACAGGTCCGACACCGGGATGCCCACCCGGGTCGGTTCGCTGCCGGGGAGGCCGGTCACGCTCATGAGCCCGCCCATGCCCTGCGCGATCTGGTCCACCCCGCCGCGCTCGGCGTAGGGGCCGTCCTGGCCGAAGCCCGAGATCGAGCCGTACACCAGCCGGGGGTTGCGGGCGTGCACCGTGTCCCAGTCGAAGCCGAGGCGGGTCTTGACCGGCGGGCGCATGTTCTCCACCAGCACGTCGGCCCCGTCGACCAGCCGCATGAGCACTTCGGCGGCGCCCGGGGCCTTGAGGTCGAGCCCGAGCGAGCGCTTGTTGCGGTGGACGTTCTGGTAGTCGGAGCCGTGGCGGTGCTCGCCCACCTGCCCCGGCGTGTCGGTCCGGGCCGGTCGCTCGACCCGCACCACGTCCGCCCCCCAGTCGGCCAGCTGGCGCACGCAGGTGGGACCGGCGCGGGCCACGGTGAGGTCGATGACCCTCAGGTCGGCCAGCGGCAGATGCTCGCTCATTGGCCCACCCTTCGGGCTGCGCGCAATGAGCGCTCGGCCCACGGGGCCGAGTAACGCACTGTGTTTCTGGTTCGCTCGACAAGCTCGCTCACCCCTGCCGCTCCACGTCGAGCCACAGGTCACGGCCGAGGGGGTGGTCCATCTCCTCGGCCAGATGGGCCACCAGGCCCGCGGTGCGGGCGATGAGCACGACGCCCCGCACCACGTCGGGACGGATGCCGATGTCGACCAGCACTGCGCCCGCCGCGCCGGCGCCGTTGACCGGCAGCCGCTTGCCGCTGGCCTCCTCGTGGGCCTCGGCCACCATCAGCAGCAGGCGGGCGTGCGGGCCGAGGAGGCCCTCCTCCTCGGCCAGCGCGTACAGCCGCGGCGTGCGGGGATCTCCGTCGCGATGCACCGGGTGGCCGAGGCCCGGCACGCGCAGGCCGGCCGCCATCCGATCGGCCACCGCCGCCCGGGCTACGTCGGGCAGCTCCGCCCCCTCGTGGGCGGCCAGCGCGTCAGCCAGGAACACTGCGGTGTCCCCGGCGGGCCCGAGGAACACGCTGCCCGCGCCGAGCAGCCCGGCGGCCACCGCGCCCTGGATGGCCTCGGGCGCGCCGGTCCAGGTCAGCCGGGTGGCCAGGGCGCTGGGCGTGAGCCCATGGTCGGCGAGGGACACCAGCACCGTGTCGAGCAGCCGCCTCTCCCCCGGCGTCGGGTCCCGCCCGACCAGCAGCAGGTAGGTCAGGTCGGTCAGCGACAGCCGGCCCATGATCTCGGACGGCAGGTCGCGCCCGGCCAGCGTGATGCTGTCGCGGGTGGACGACCCGATGGCGCTGCGCGGGCGGTCGGCAGGGTCAGCCATCAGCAGGGGCCTCCATGTCCACTTCGCCCGGCGTGCGCTCCCGGGACAGCTTGTGCTTGGCCAGGCGGCCGGTCGGCGTGTGCGGCAGCTCGGCCACCACCTCGTAGTAGCGCGGCACCTTGAACCGCGTGAGCTCGCGGCGCAGGTGGGCGTCGAGGTCGTCGAGGTCGATGGTGGCGCCCGCGGCGGGGATGAGGAACGCCTTGACCTCCTCCTCCGACAGGTCGGAGGGCACCCCCACCACCGCGGCCTCAGCCACCGCGGGGTGGGTCTCGGCCGCCGCCTCCACCTCGGTGGGCGAAAGGTTCTCGCCCCGGCGGCGGATGACCTCCTTGCGGCGGCCGACGAAGGTGAAGAGGCCGTCGCCGTCCTCGTGCACCAGGTCGCCGGTCCGCAGCCAGCCGTCGACGATGACGTCGGCCGTCTCCTCCGGCATCTCGAAGTAGCCGCGCATGATGGTGGGGTTGCGCAGCTCCAGCTCGCCCACGCCCGACTCGTCCGCCGCGTGCACCCGGGCCTCGTTGACCCGGCCGAGCGTCGGGTGCTGGCGCGCCACGCCCAGGGCGCCGTAGGGCCGGGCGCCGCGCGGCCAGATCAGCCCGTAGGGCGACTCCGACAGCGCGTAGCCGCACACGATCTCGAGGCCGAAGCGGGCCTCGATCTCCTCCTGGCGCTCCCGAGCCGGCGACGGGCCCGTGTAGCACAGGCGCAGCGGGGTGTCGGCGTCGTCGGGGCGCTCGGGCTGGCGCATGAGGATCTCGAGCATGGCGCCGATGGCGTTGAACTCGGTGGCGCCGTAGCGGCGGGCCGAATCCAGGAACCTGCTGGCCGAGAAGGCGGGCAGCAGCACGAGGCCGGCCCGGGCCGCGACCGAGCCGAGCGTCGAGTAGGCGGGGGCGTTGATGTGGAACAGCGGCAGCGACGTCATCAGCCGGTCGTCCGAGGTGAGCCCCATCCACCACGGGAAGCCCTCGCCGGCCATGACGTAGGCCCGGTGGGTCTGCATGACCAGCTTGGAGCGGCCGGTCGTGCCCGAGGTGGGGATCATCACGGCGATGTCGTCGCCGTCGATGGCGGCAGGTCCGCGCCCGTCCGGCTCGGCCGCCATCACGTCGGCCACGTCCACCACCGGGGTGTCGCCCGTGACCGAGGCCACCATGGGGGCCAGGTCGGCGTCGGTGACGACGCTGCGGGGGGCGACCTGGCGCACGAACCCGGCCACCTCGGTCGCCGCCGCCCGCGGGTTGATGGGCACCTGGATCGCCCCCGCCTCCATGAGCCCCAGCCACAGCAGCAGGAAGTCGGGCGTGTTCTTGGCGGTGACCAGGACACGGTCGCCCGGTGTCACCCCCGCGGCGCGGCACCAGGCGGCGGCGCGCTCCAAGCGGCCCAGCGCGTCGCCGAAGGTGTACGCGTCGTCCCCGGCCCGCAGCCAGGTGGATCCGGCCGCGTCGTCGACGGCCGAGCGGAACAGTGTGGGGATGGTCTGGGCGATGCCCGAGTCTGGCACTCAGTCGGGAAGGTCGATCAGCTCGTCGCGGAGCACCTGCCACGCTCGGCGTCGGCAACGGATGCGACAGGGCCGTAGCCTGGATGAATGGAGACCTCGACCGCACGACCGAGGTGGCGGGGCGTCAACCATCTCGCCCTGATCACCGGCGACATGGATGCGACCGTCCGCTTCTACCACGGCGTGCTGGGCGCCCAACTGGTGGCCACGATCGGCACGCCCGACTTCCGCCACTACTTCTTCGAGATCGGGGAAGGCAGCACGGTGGCGTTCTTCGAGTACGCCGACCATCCCCCGAAGGCGTTCGCCAAGCCGGCGGGCGTGCCCGACCCGCGGGCCATCCAGTTCGACCACCTGTCGCTCGACCTGGCCGACGAGGCGGCGCTGGAGGACCTGCAGGCCCGGCTCAAGGAGCACGACTGCGAGGTCACCGACGTCATCGACCACGGCATCATGCGGTCGATCTACTTCACCGACCCCAACGGGATCGCCCTGGAGGCCTCGTGGTGGGTGAAGGATGCCACCGAGGGCGACCCCGACTACGGCGACCGCTCGCTGTTCGGGGATCGCGACCCGGTCCCGGCCGTGCGTGAGCTGCGGGAGACCGGCGACCTCGCCTCCGTCCCCCACACCCAGCTCACCCACGAGCCGACGGACATCGCCGACCCGGCCTGAGCGGGCCCCGGGACGGTCAGCCTTCCGGGCGGGACCAGATCTGGCGCCCCGTCACCTCGGCGGGGACGATCTGCACCCAGTGGGCCTTGTGGCCCAGGGACCAGTGGCGTAGGCCCTGGCCCTCCAGGTAGCGCACCTGCGCGGGCTCCTTGACGACGGTGGCGCGGCCCTTGAGGAGGACGCTCCAACCGGTGCTCTGCTCGGCGTCGATGCCGTCGATCTGATAGCAGACCGCGGGGCTGCGGTCGAGGGCGCTCAGCTTGCTGCCCACGTCGGTGCGGAACACGATCGTGTGCTCCACCACCAGGTGGTTCACCGGGTAGATCTCGGGAGCACTGTCATACAGCACGCCGATGCGCCCTACCGGGTTCGACGCGAGCAGCTCCCAGCACCGGGCCACGCTCAGGTGCTCCATCCACGTTCGGCCGTCGATCACTCCCATGGGCTCAAGCGTCCGTCGCCGCCACTACGGCCGGTAGGGCCGAAGGTCCTACCATGACCCCGCCATGAGCGAGTTAGCGGGCCCCCGGAGTCTTCGCCAGCTGCTCGACGCCGTCATGACGGTGGGCAGCGACCTGGACCTGGCCGCGATGCTGCAACGGATCACCCAGGCCGCCGTCGACCTGGTCGACGCCCGCTACGGGGCGCTCGGTGTGCTCAACGACTCGCGCACCGGGCTCGCCCAGTTCATCACCGTCGGCATCGACGCCCGGGGACGGGCGGCCATCGGGCACCTGCCCGAGGGCCACGGGATCCTCGGGCTGCTCATCGTGGACGCCCGCCCGCTGCGACTCCCCGACCTGCGCCGCCATCCCGACAGCTTCGGGTTCCCGCCCCACCATCCCGAGATGCGGTCGTTCCTGGGCGTGCCCCTGCTCGTGCGCGACGAGGTGTACGGCAACCTCTACCTGGCCGACAAGACCAGCGCGGACATGTTCACCGAAGTGGACGAGGAGCAGGTGGTGGCGCTGGCCGCGGCCGCGGGCGTGGCCATCGACAACGCGAAGCTGCACGCCCGCGTCCAGGAGCTGGCCCTGGTCGAGGATCGGGCCCGCATCGCCCGCGACCTGCACCACACGGTGATCCAGCGGCTGTTCGCCACCGGGCTCTCGCTTCAGGGGACCGCCATGCTGATCCCCACCGACCCCGCCCGGGCCGTCGACCGGGTCGAGGCCGCCGTCGACGACCTCGACATCACGGTCAAGGAGATCCGCTCGGCCATCTTCGGGCTCGAGGCCCGCGGTCCGCAGGCCGAGGCCACGGCCGCGGGCGTCCGCAGCCAGGTGCTCGACCTCGTGCAGGAAGCCCGCCCCCTGCTCGCCCGCGAGCCGACCGTGCTGTTCGAGGGCCCGGTGGACACCGCCACCCCGGCCGAGGTGGTCCCCGACCTGCTGGCCACCCTGCGGGAGGCGCTCAGCAACGTGGGCCGCCACGCGCACGCGGCCCATGTCGAGGTGCGCCTCGCCGTGACCGGCGGCGACCTGGTGATGCGCGTGCGGGACGACGGCATCGGACCGCCGGGCCCCGACGTGCCGCGGGGCCGGGGGCTGGCCAACATGGCCGCCCGGGCCGACCAGCGGGGCGGGTCGCTGGCTCTCGAGGCCGAGGACGAGACCGGTACGGCGCTCACGTGGCGGGTCCCCCTCGCCGGCCGCCCCTCCTGACCAGGGCTTGGGACCAAGGTCCCTAGCTCCGCGAGCCCTAGGGCCCTGCCCCGGTTCGCCC
>JBKPRV010000223.1:0-5673 GCA_046734715.1 Actinomycetota bacterium
GTCGAGGAGCACCGGCACCCCGAGCGCCGCCAGCAGCGCCAGGCCGACGGCGACGCCCACGGGGACGAGCGGGGTCAGTGGCTCGGGCGTGACGTCCTCGGGATCGTTCCGCTCGACCACGGTCGCGAACGCGTGGGGCACGAGGGCGGTCGTGGTGTTCTCGGCGAAGTCCCGCCTGGCCCCCTCGATCCGACTCATCAGGTCCTGCCGCTCGTACACCAGTTGCGCCGTCGCGGGCGGGGTGTTGGCCGGCAGCAGGATGCCGGCCTGCGCCGCGGCATTCCCGGCGGTGCCCTCGGCGGGCGGCTCGGCGGTGTCGGGCAGGCTGTCGAGCAGATCGGGGTCGACCTGGCCCAGCTCGGCCTCGACCTGGACGAGGCGTTCCTGGAGCGTGGCGAGGGTCGTCTGGGCCGCCAGGCTCTGCGTCTGGGACAGCTCGGCGACCGCCCGGCGGCGCGACCCCACGTACGCAGACGCGTAGGCGCCCGCCAGGTTGCCCGCCGCTTCTTCGGTCGGCGCGGTCACGATCAGCCGGATGACGTCGCCGCGCTCGCTGGCGCTGTAGTCGAACGTGACGTCGTCGGCCTCGGGGTCGAGCCCGGCCCTGTTCAGCGCCTCAGTCGTCACCTTGCCCGAGAGCGCAACGTTCGACTGCCCCTGCAGGAGCATCGGCGGCACCCCTGCCGGGAGGGTCCCGTCGTCGTCGCGCGCCGGCACCAGGATGCTGACGGACGCCTTCCAGCGCTCCGCCGAATGGGTCTGGTCCTGCAGGAAGAGGAAGAGCCCCAGGCCCACCGAGACGAGCAGGACGGCCGCAACCGCCGCACGCCAGTGGCGCCGCAACGAAGTGATGACGTCGGCAAACTGCACAGGCGTTCCTCGAACCGTCTAAGGCGTGCCGCGGGGAGGGCCTCCCAGCCCCCGCTTCCCCGGCTCCCCCCAGGTTCGCGTCCTCCAAGCTTGTGGGCGTAGCGCGAGATACCATACCCGCCGCTGGTGGCCATGTTCCAAGCGTCCGCTGGGGAGCGCATGCCGCTCTCGTCGCTGCGTCCCCGACTCGACGGTGACGAGCCGATCCGCGTCCTGTGGCTCACGACGGGACTGGGCCCCGGCGGTGCCGAGCAGCTCCTCGTCACCACCGCTCGGCGGCGCGACCGCCAGCGCACGGCCGTCCGCGCGGCCTACCTGTTGCCATACAAGTCGGCGCTGGTGGCTGCCTTGGAGGCCGAAGCCGTGCCGGTGGAATGCCTCGGGTACCGCAGCGTGCTCGACCCGCGCTGGCTCGGGGCGCTGCGACGGTCGATGGTGCAGCATCCGGTCGACATCCTCCACGCGCACAACCCCGTGATGGCAGTGGGCGGCCGCATCGTGGCGCGCTCGCTACCGCGCCGTCTGCGGCCTCGCCTGGTCGTGACCGACCACAACGTCTGGCACGGCTACAAGCCGGCGAGCCGCTGGGCCGACGGCCTGACCAGCCGGTTGGACGACGCCCGGCTCACGGTCTCCGAGGCCGTCCGAGCCTCGCTGCCGGCGCCGATCCAGCAGCGCTCGCACGTGGTCCTGCAGGGCATCGAGGTGGAGCGCGTGCGGGCGCAGCGCACCGAGCGGGCCGCGGTGCGGGCCGAGTTGGGACTCGACCCCCACGCCCCCGTGGTCGGCACGGTGGCCAACCTGCGGGCGCAGAAGGCGTACCCCGACCTGCTGGCGGCGGCGGCGGCCGTGCTCGAGCGGGTACCGGAGGCCCGGTTCGTGGCGGTGGGCCAGGGGCCGCTGGAAGCGGAGATCCGTGCCCTCCACGCCCGCATGGGGCTGGGTGACCGGTTCCTGCTGCTGGGGCACCGCCCCGACGCCGTCCGGGCCATGGCGGCCTGCGACGTGTTCGTGCTGGCGTCCCACTGGGAGGGTCTCGGAGTCGCGGTCATGGAGGCCCTCGCCCTCGGCTTGCCCGTGGTCGCCACGGCGGTCGGCGGCGTCCCCGAGGTGGTCGAGCACGGGCGGGAGGGCCTCCTGGTGCCACCGCGCCAGCCCGCCAGGCTCGCCCAGGCCATCGCCACCCTGCTGACCGATGCGGAGACACGCCAACGGATGGCCGAGGCCGCCGCGCAGCGTGGCGCCGAGCTGTCCATCGACTCGGCGGTGCGCCGGACCGAGGCCATGTACCACCAGCTGGCCATGGCCGCACCGGGGCGCTGAGCTGCGCCGTTCCTCCCGGCCCTACGGGACACTGGCGGGGCGCAGGCCGACGGAGCGGCCCTGCCTCCACCAGATCAGCTCGCTCCACGCGTACCCGACCACGGTTCCCGCCGCCGCTCCGCGCGGCCCGGCCAGGGCGGCACCCAGAACCATGCTGGCGATGACGCCGACGCCGCCCGTCAGTCGTGTCCTCACCAGGTCCACGGGTCGGCCTAGAACCTTGACCAGGTCGATCGCGGCGAACGTCGGCAGCCGCATCACCTCGGCCAGGGCCACGATGCCGACGAGGGACGCGGCCTCGGTCCAGGTTTCACCGAAGAGCTCGGACCCCCAGCGGTCGGGGAGCAGCACGAGCCCGACTCCGTAGACGGCGGCGGCCGCCGCCAGCCCCAGCCCGATCAGCACCGCGCGGCGGCGGGCGCGCACCGGCTGCTCCCGCAGGCCCGCCAGGCTGGCGAGGCCAAGCGCTCGCACGCCGGCGAGCACGTTCGCCAGCGGGCTGACGCTCACGATGGCGACGCGCAGGGCGCCGAGCTCCTCCAGCGACATGATCAGCCCCAGCAGCAGGAACCCGCAATACCACAGCCCGCTGGAGGCGAGGAAGTCGGCGACGAACCCGCTGGCCCGCGCCCGCTCCTGTGCCCACCACCGGCCGACGGCGGCCGGGCGGGGCCAGAGCCGGCGGGGGAGGGCCATGGCCAGGGCACCCGCCGCGGCTCCCACCACCCAGGCCAGGACCAGGCGGGTCGGGGTGGCGTTGCCGGCCACGAGCATCCCGGCGGACAGCGCGACCTGGACCACCAGCCAGACGCCATCGCCGACGATGGCGTCTGGCACGCGCCCGGTGCCGTAGGCGACGTAGCGGAGCACGTCCTGCATGTAGATGAGCGGTGCGGCCGGCGCCATGAGCAGCAGGAACCAGCCCACTTGCCCTCCGATGACGGCCGAGGCGGCGGCCAACCCCGTTGCGCTGACCATCCCGGCCAGCAGAGCGAGGAAGAGACCGCGACAGCCTTCGAACCGCGCCGCCGACCGGTCCTCGCGGCAGCGCAGCAGGACGACCTCACCGACACCGGCGCGCACGATCCCCAAGAGGAACCCGTGGGCGACCAGGGCGACGCTCACGGCGCCGAGCGTGGTGGGATCGGCCTGGCGCGCGACCAGCACGATCAGCAGGAGCTGCGTGCCGCTGGACAGCACCTGGTCGCCCAGGGCGCCGCCGGCACGCCCCACCATCCGGGCCGCTCGCGAGGTCCGCGGCCGCCCACCGGAGGTCAGCCGCGGAGCGAGGGCGGTGTCAGGCATCCCGGGGCGGACCAGTGGTGGGAGTCATGGCACAGGCCTTCGGGGCAGCTACACCGTCCGAACCGGGATGAGCCGCCGGGTGGTGGGCGGCGCGACCGGCAGCTCGAGGCCCAGCTGTCGCAGGACGCCCTCGACGACGCCGTTGTCGGTGGTGATCTTGGCCAGGACCTCGTCGGCCGACCCTGACGGCAGGTCGCCGCGGGCCTCGGCCCGCAGCTCCTCGGTGAGCCGATTGATCGGGTCGAGGTTGCAGGTGCGGCACACCGGGTTGCGGGACACGACCAGGTCGAGCTTGGCCCCCGCGACGTCGACGAAGGACTTGTCGAAGACGCTGCCGAGCGGAGCCTGCTTCTCCCAGTCGGAGCAGCACAGGTAGTACTGGCCGTCGTAGCCGACGAACAGATAGCCGAACGGTGCGCCGCAGAGGGGGGTGCCCACGCCGGCGGCGAGCCGAGCGCGAGCCTCGGCGAGCTCGGGGTAGTGCTCGTACTGCATGTGATCGACGAACAGGGACCCGCCCCGGTTCATGACCTCGTAGGTGACGGCCTGCTGGATCCCGTGGTCGGCCCAGTACCGGCGCATGCGGTCCAGGTGCTCCGGGTCGCCACGGTGGTCGACGAGGACGACGATCACTTCGCAGGCGCCATCGGACATCTCGTTGAACCGGACCACGTTCTCGAGGGTCCGTTCGAACGGCAGCTGGTAGATCTCCTCGTAGTCGTCGCCTTCCTCGCCGACGTTGACGAGGATCTGCTGGAGGCCCGCCTCGAGCAGCGCCGCGGAGCGGTGTTCGTCGAGGAGTGACCCGTTGCTGGACATGACGACCGAGAACCCCTCGGCCCGGGCCTCGCGGCAGTAGTCGACGACGCGGCGGTTCAGCAACGGCTCGCCCAGCCCGCACAGGCTGACCCGGACGCTGTCACCCGCCGGCTCGGCGATGGCCGAGCGGTACTCGATCGCTCGCTGCAGACCGGCCTCGAAGACCTCCGGCGGCATCAGACCCTGGTGCGGGGTCCGGTCGCGGGGGCAGAAGTGGCACTTGGCGTTGCAGCGGTTGGTCACCTCCATGTCGATGACGAACTGCACCGTGGAACCCTCCCCATGCCGGCTCGACGGACCCCAGCCGACGTCGCCGGCCAGTATCGCGCGCCGGGCTCGGCATCGCCTCCCGGCGGAAGCTGCCCGTCGACATGGTCACCGCTATCCTCCGGTCGATGGCTGGGGGGAGAGCTCCGACCGACGAGGTGTTGGCGGCGTTCGAGGACTCGAGCGCCCTGCTCGACGATCCGGGCGAGCTCAGGGCCCGATTCGACCGCGACGGCTACGTCCTCCTCCGGGGGGTCGTCGACCCCGAGGTCCTGCTGGCCGCGCGGCGGGCGATCACTGGCATCCTGCATCGCCACGGCTGGCTCGATCCGAGCCAGGACCCGATGGCCGCGGTGCCCGCCGGCGGCCCATTCGTCGAGGGCGAGGCCCGGTACCTGGAGGCCTACGACGACGTCCAGCGGTCGGAGGCGTTCCACGCCGTGCCCCACCACTCGTCCGTGCGGCGGTGCATGACCGCGCTGCTGGGCCCGACGGCCTTCCCGCACCCGCTGTCGATCGCCCGGCTGGTCTTTCCAGGGAACGAGGAGTGGACGACCCCGCCCCACCAGGACTACCCGAACAACCAGGGAACGATGGATCTGTACGCCTGCTGGATGCCGCTGGCCGACTGCTCGGTGGACGACGGCACTCTCAGCATCCTGCGGGGCTCGCACCGGCTCGGGGTCGTAAAGCTGCGAGCGGCGCTCGGGGCGGGCAACCGCCGGGCCGAGCTCGACGATCGCCACGACGGGCTCGACTGGGTCGGCGGCGACATGCGGCTCGGCGACGCCCTGATCTTCCACAGCCTGACCGTGCACAGTGCCATGCCGAACCGCGGCGGTTCGATGCGGCTGTCGATCGACTACCGCTTCCAGCGGGAAGGGGAGGCGCTCACCCCCGGCTGCCTCGAGCCGCATTTCGGGCGGTTGTCCTGGGACGACATCTACGCGGGCTGGCAGCGCGACGACCTCCGGTACTACTGGCGGGGCAAGCGGTACACGGTCGACGAGTGGGACGAGTCGTACCACGCGATATCCGACGAGGACTTCGAGAGGCTCCTGCGGGAGTGGTTGCGCTGGCGCCGGCGCC
>JBKPRV010000224.1:0-9476 GCA_046734715.1 Actinomycetota bacterium
GGATTCGAACGCTGCGAGGCGTCGGCCACCGGCGGGGGCGACGGCACCGCCGACGCGGCCCGGCGGCTCGCCGCCTTCGAAGCGTCGTGGTTCGAGGCCCCCGACGTCGTCGCCCTCGTGGTCGAACGAGGCATCGCCGAGCCCAACGAGATGGCCGCCATCGCTGCCGCGTGGGCCCGCTGGGGCGAGGACCCGGGCGCGTTCGCAGCCCGGTTCTGGGTCACCGCCCTCGCCTGGGCCCCCGCGTTCTAGCGCGGCGCGCTCAGGGGAGTGGGGGTGGGCAGGGCGCTGGCGGCGGCCGCCGCCGCCCGCCGGTCGGCGGCCACCCGGAAGTAGTCGCCGCCCTTCTTCTCCGGGTCGTCCGTGCCCCAGTCCCTCGTGCGAGGCAGGGGCGCCAGCCGGGGGATGTGCTTGGAGCAGTGGATGTAGGCCTCCTCCACCGCGACCACGATCCACCGTTCGGGCCGCCGCCCGGGGACGATGTCGACCTGGTCGGCCGGGTACCGGAGGGCGAAGTCGCTGGAGGCCAAGAGGCTCGCCGACCCGTTGACGTGCAGGCCGATCAGGTCGCGGACGAAATCGATGAACAGCAGCCCGACGTGGGGGTTCCCGAGGAGGTTGCCCGCGCTGGCCATCACGCCGTTGCCGCGGTACTCGGGCCAGGCGAGGGTGCGGTCGTCCAGGACGAGGGCGAACCCGGGCGGGCCGGCCCGGAACGAGGCGTCGCACTCCCCGTGGGCGTCGGCCGTGGCGATGAACATCATCTCCATGCGCCCGATGAACTCCCGCATCTGGTCGTTGAGGCGATCGTTCACCTGCTGGCTGTAGAAGCGGTTGGCGCGGTCGTGCGTACCGCACGCCTGCTGGAGCTCGTGCTCGCCGGCGGAGCCCGGTCGCTCCCTCGTGGCGGCCACCTCGTCCGGCTGCGCTCGCAGGGACTCAGGTAACGGACTGTGGTCGGAGTCATCGGACGATCGGTGCACAGCGCCGCCTCCTCATAACCGTGCCGATGCCCCAACCCCCATCACCAGCACCCCACGCGAAGGCCGAGGCACGAGATGGCGGCCACGCTGACGACCACCTCGACAGTACGCTGAGTGGAGTCACTCACACCGTAAGTGTGATCCTTGCCGTGGTCAAGGGACGATATGGACGGATTGCGCGGGCACGACCCCGCCGCGAGGTGATCCGATCGACCGGGTGATCCCATGGACGGCCAGCACCTCGGCCGGGGTGTGCTCGCGGCCGCGGGCCGCGGCCGCGGTCAGGGCCGGGGCCTCGAGCTGGCGCTGCAGCGCCCGGTCGAGGACCACGCTGTACAGCGCGTAGTGCGCGGTGGCGTTGATCCGGCCGTGGAGGGCGTTGCCGACCAGCTCGGCCGCCTCCTCCGGGCGGTCGGCGCAGATGGCGGCGTAAGCGAGGACCAGCACGCAGTCGGCCTCGGCCTGGTAGCCCTCGCGGTCGGCGAGGTCGAGTGTGTGCCGCAGCCGCGACACCACATCGGCGCCCTCGAGCACGTCGCACATGGCGGTGGAGAACGAGGTGATCCACGTCTCGACGATGCCGGTGCGGTCGAGGTAGTCATGCTGCCGACTGATCCAGCGCCGGGCGCCGGCCGCATCTCGCTCGGCGAGGCCGAGCATCCAGCCGGCCCAGTTGAGGATGAAGCTGTCGTAGCCGTCCTCGGACACGCGCGCCTCGAGGCGCGCCTGCGCCTCCCGGGCCTGGTCGTGGTCGCCGGCTCGCACGTCCGCGACGGTTAGGAACGCCTCCATCAGCGTGACGAGCCGGGCGTCGCCGGACTGCCGGGCCTCCTCGAGCGCCCGACGGAAGCGCTGCCGCGCACTGTCGGGGTCGGTCAACCGGGACAGGGCCCAGTAGTGGGCGACCAGGCAGGACCCGGCCAGGTCGTCCCCGTCCATGAGGCCCGCTTCCTCCGCGGGCGCGGCGAACATCTGCCCGGGGTCGCCGCGGCCCTGCCCCACGTCGGACCGCAGGATGTGCAGCCACAGCTCGTCGTCGGGGGCCAGGTCCTGGCGGGACAGCTCGATGATCCACGAGTCACCCTCGGCGCACCCGAGGGCGTTGCGCCACAGGAAGGAGGCGGCCACCGCGATCTCGAGGGCGTCCCCGGCCTCGCCCTGATCCAGGCTGCGGCGGAAGGCCTGGCGGGCATCGTCCAGGTCGGCCCGGTAGGCGGCGGCGCGCCGAGCCGACAGCCAGCGGTCCAGCCGCGTGGAGGCGACGGCCCGCTCCCGCACCTGCCGGCGGTGGCGCTCGAACGCGCCGTCCGCCTCCCCGGCCTCGACCAGCCGGTCGCGGGCGAAGACCCGGATCGTCTCCAGCAGCCGGTAGCGGCCGGAGCCGGGCAGCCGCACGACCAGGCTCTTGTCGACGAGGTTGCCGAAGATGCCGACGGCATCGTCGTCCGCGCGGTCGCCCCCCGGCACCGCGGGCGCGGACTCCTCCACCGCGCGCAGCGTGAACGAGGCGGGGAACACGCTGAGGTGGCGGAGCAGGGCCTGCTCGGCCGGGTCGAGCAGCCGGTAGCTCCAGTCGATCGCCGTCTCCATGGTGGTGTGGCGCCCCTCGCCGGTCGGCCGCCCGGCCAGCAGCCCCAGGCGGTCGTCGAGCCGGCGGGTCAGCTCGGCGAGGTCGAACCGGCGCAGCTGGCCCGCCGCCAGCTCCAGCGCCAGGGGGACGTCGTCCAGGCGGCGGCACAACTCGACCACCGCCGGGTCGGCCGGGTCCCAGGCGCCGCGGGGCTCGGCCGCCCGAGCCCGCTCGACGAACAGGGCCGGGCCCTCGTCGGGCAGCGGGCCCAGCGGCCACACGTGCTCGCCCGCCACGCCGAGCGGCTCCCGGCTGGTGGCCAGGATCCGGGCGATGTCGCCCCCGGCCCGCATGCGGTCCACGAGCCGGGCGGCGTGCTCGAGCACGTGCTCGCAGTTGTCCAGCACCAGCAGCACGGGCCGGGCGGCCAGGTGGTCGGCCACCAGCTCGATCGTGTCGGCCGCCGTGCCCTCCACGCCGGCGGCCTCGGCCACGGCTCGGGTGATGTCAGCGCCGGGCGGCACCGGGCTGAGGTCGACGAACACGGCACCGTCCGCGTGGTCGGCCTGGAGGCGGCCGGCCACCGCCAGCGCGACCGTCGTCTTGCCGATGCCACCGGGACCGGCCACCGTGACCAGGGGCGAGTCGCGGACACGCTCGACCACGCTGGCGATGTCCCCGTCGCGGCCGATCGGGGCATTGCGCAGGCGCGGCAGGGCCGGCCGCCCGGGGGCGGGCTCGATGCTGACGTCGGCGACGAACTGGTAGCCCCGCGCGTGGACCGTCCGGATGACGCGCTGGGCCTGGCCGTCGTCGCCCACCGCCTTGCGCGCCGCTTTGATCCGGGAGGTGAGCGCCGACTCGGACACGAACCGGTCGCCCCAGATGGTGTCGAGCAGCTCCTCCTTCGGGACCACCCGGTCGTGGTTGACGACCAGGAGGTGGAGCAGCTCGAACACCTGGGGCTCGACATGGACCGGCCCGGCCGGACCGGAGAGTGCGAAGGTCGCGTCGTCCAGGACGAAGTCGCCGAACCGGAAGCCCACCACCACGTCATGGTCGCACAGCGCCACCCACGGCGTTCAGGATGCGAGCCGGCGAAGGCGCCCGAACGGACCCCGGCGGCGCCGGGGCAGCGGCTGGTGATGCCGCTTGCTCAGATCGACTTCGCTCGCTATGCGGCGCGCGTCGAAGAGTGCCAGGTAGAACGATTCCACGTCTCCTCCTCTCGGGGGCTCAGGCGAAGCAGGCCTTCGTCGTGGGCCCACCGCACTGCGGGCCCGTTGACGACGACCACCTCGACGTCGGTGAGGGACACGACCGTGGCGGGATGGGGCCGCCGGTCGACGACCTCGTGCCCACCGATCTCGGCGCCGGCCGGCAGGACCGCCGGCGGGCCATCGTCGGAGAGCCGGGCGGCCTGGCCGGAGACCACGACGACCAGCTCTCGGGCAGTGGCGCCGGCGAAGGCGATGGTCCGCCCGGCCGGCAACCGCAGGCGGTCGGCGTGGGGCGCCAGGTCCGCCAGCCGGCTCGGGCCGGCATCCGCCAGCGCGGGGACGCCGAGCAGAAGCCCGACGTCCGGCCGCCGCCGGCGGGTGCGAAGGGGGGCAGGGAAGATCCTCATGGCGGCATGATCCGCGCCCGCGCCTGCGTTCCGCTTGGAGAAGCCATGGAGACGGGCTGATGGTTCGCTGAGTGAACGCCCGTGTCGCCCGCAGTCGTGAGATGCGGACGGCGCCGGTAGCGTCATCCGGATGCGAGGCGGGGACTGAGGGATGAGCGAGCTGCTGACCACCCACGAGAGCACGGTCACCCCCGACCAGATCGATCACCTGGGGCACATGAACGTGCGCTACTACGCGGTCAACGCCCAGGCCGGGACCCGGGCCTTGCTGGCCGCCATCCCCGGCTGGGGGCCACGCCCCCACATCGTCCACGACATCTACACCCGGCACCACCGTGAGCAGCTGCTGGGCACGCCGCTGGTGGTCCGCAGCGCAGTGGTCGGCGCGGGGCCCGACGGGCTCCGCCTGCACCACGAGCTGGCCGCCGCCGACACCGGGGTGCTGGCCGCCACGTTCGCGCACGGGATCAGCGCCCTGGACGAGGGCGGCCGGCGGGCACCCCTCCCCGACCGGCTGGTCGCCGACGCCGCCGACCTGGTCATCCCGGTGCCCGACTACGCCACCAGTCGCACCATCTCCCTCGCCACCGACCTGATCGCCTCGGCCCCCTCGCTCGCCACGCTGCACCACCGGGGGCTGGCCATGCGCCGGGACCGCCGGGTGGGCGCCGACGAGTGCGACGACCGGGGCCGCTACCTGGTGGACCTGGCGCCGATGCTGGTGTGGGGCGGCGAGCCGATCGGCCGGGGCCACGGCCCCATGCTGGAGGAGACGCCCGACGGCGCTCCCATGGGCTGGGCCACGATGGAGACGAGGCTGCAGGTCGGGCGCCTCCCGACCGGGGGCGACCGCATCCAGAGCTTCGGGGCGGCCATCGCGGTGCACGACAAGGTGACCCACCGCATCCACTGGACCTACGACGTCGACCGCGGCGACCTGCTGACCGCCTTCGAAGTGGTGAGCCTGGCCTTCGACATCCGCGCCCGCCGGCCGGTGTCCATCCCCGAGGTCAACCGCCGGCGCGAGCTCGACGCCCTCCAGCCCGACCTCGCCCCCCGACCCGCCGGCTGATCGAGCCGCGCCGGCACCAGCGCGCTCGCCCGACGCGGCGGTCAGGCGCCGACGTAAGCCGCGAGGTGCTCACCGGTGAGGGTGGAGCGGCCGGCGACGAGGTCGGCGGGGGTGCCCTCGAACACGACCCGGCCGCCGTCATGGCCGGCGCCCGGGCCGAGGTCGATGATCCAGTCGGCGTGGGCCATCACGGCCTGGTGGTGCTCGATGACGATGGCCGACTTGCCGGAGTCCACGAGCCGGTCGAGCAGGCCGAGCAGCTGCTCGACGTCGGCGAGGTGCAGGCCCGAGGTCGGCTCGTCGAGCACGTAGACGCCGCCCTTCTCGCCCATGTGGGTGGCCAGCTTGAGCCGCTGCCGCTCGCCGCCGGACAGCGTGGGGAGCGGCTGGCCGATCGTCAGGTAGCCGAGCCCGACGTCGCTGAGCCGGGCGAGGACCTTGTGCGCGGCCGGCGTGCGAGGCTCGC
Source organism: Actinomycetota bacterium (assembly GCA_046734715.1). Lineage (GTDB taxonomy): Bacteria > Actinomycetota > Acidimicrobiia > Acidimicrobiales > VFJN01 > ZC4RG19. Next base: position 5,719 of record JBKPRV010000224.1, read on the forward strand.
CCTCGCCGAAGAAATCCTCGGCCTCGGTCACCGACATGGCGAGCACCTCGCTGATGTCGCGGCCACCGAGGTGGTACTCCAGCACCGACGCCTCGAAGCCCTTGCCCTCGCACTCCTCGCAGATGGTGGTGACGCTGGCCATGATGCCGAGGTCGGTCTCGATGACCCCGGCGCCCTTGCAGTTGGGGCAGGCGCCCTCGGAGTTGGCGCTGAACAGCGCCGGCTTCACGCCGTTGGCCTTGGCGAACGCCTTGCGGATCGGGTCGAGCAGCCCGGTGTAGGTCGCCGGGTTGCTGCGGCGCGAGCCGCGGATCGCGCCCTGGTCGATGGCGACGACCCCGTCCCGCTTGGACACCGAGCCGTCGATCAGCGAGCTCTTGCCCGAGCCGGCGACCCCGGTCACGACGACCAGCAGCCCGAGCGGGATGTCGACGTCGACGTCCTGGAGGTTGTTGGTGCTGGCGCCCCGCACCTCCAGGGCCCCGGTCGCGGCCCGCACCGACGGCTTCAACGCGGCGCGGTCGTCCAGGTGCTTCCCGGTGAGCGTGTGGCTGGCCCGCAGCGCCTCGACGGTGCCTTCGAACACCACCTGGCCCCCCTCGGTGCCGGCGCGCGGGCCGAGGTCGACGGCGTGGTCGGCGATGTCGATCACCTCGGGCTTGTGCTCGACCACCAGCACGGTGTTGCCCTTGTCGCGCAGCTGCAGCAGCAGGTCGTTCATCCGCTGGATGTCGTGGGGGTGCAGCCCGATGGTCGGCTCGTCGAACACATAGGTCACGTCGGTGAGCGGCGACCCGAGGTGCCGGATCATCTTGGTGCGCTGGGCCTCGCCGCCCGACAGCGTGCCCGACGAGCGTTGGAGCGAGAGGTAGCCCAGCCCGATCTGGACGAAGGAGTCGAGCGTGTGCTGCAGGCCGGCCAGCAGCGGCCCGACCGACGGCTCGTCCAGCCCCCGCACCCACTCGGCCAGGTCCCGGATCTCCATCGCGCACGCGTCGGCGATGTTGATGCCCGCGATCTTCGACGAGCGAGCCGCCTCGCTGAGGCGGGTGCCGCCGCACTCGGGGCAGGCGGTGAGGGTGACCGCCCGCTCCACGAAGGCGCGGACGTGGGGCTGCAGGGCGTCGATGTCCTTGGACAGCATCGACTTCTGGATCCTCGGGATCAGCCCCTCGTAGGTGAGGTTGATGCCCTCGACCTTGATCTTCGTCGGCTCCTTGTAGAGCAGGTCGTGGAGCTCCCGCTTGGTGTACTTGGCGATCGGCTTGTCCGGGTCGAAGAAGCCGCAGCCGGTGAAGATGCGGCCGTACCAGCCGTCCATGCTGTAGCCCGGGATCGTGAGCGCGCCCTCGCTCAGCGACTTGCTGTCGTCGTACAGCGCGGTCAGGTCGAAGTCGGAGACCGTGCCCCGGCCCTCGCAGCGCGTGCACATGCCGCCGGTGCGGGTGAAGGTGACCCGCTCGGCCTGGGTCGCGGCGCCGCGCTCGACCGTGATCGACCCGGCCGCCCGGACCGAGGCGACGTTGAAGGAGAACGCGGCCGGCGATCCGATGTGCGGCTTCCCCAGCCGGCTGAAGAGGATCCGAAGCATGGCGTTGGCGTCGGTGGCGGTGCCGACGGTGGAGCGGACGTCGCCGCCCATCCGCTCCTGGTCGACGATGATCGCGGTGGTCAGCCCTTCGAGCACGTCGACGTCGGGCCGCGCCAGCGTCGGCATGAAGCCCTGCACGAACGTGCTGTAGGTCTCGTTGATCAGCCGCTGCGACTCGGCCGCGATCGTGCCGAACACCAGGGAGCTCTTGCCCGAGCCGGAGACGCCGGTGAACACCGTCAGCCGGCGCTTCGGGAGCTCGACGCTGACGTCCTTGAGGTTGTTGACGCGTGCGTTCTGCACGCGGATCAGGTCGTGGCTGTCGGCGTCGTGGTTGGCGCGCCGCGGCGTGTCCGTCTTCGTGGCCATGCTCACAGTCTCTACCGCAGTCGGTGCACTTCCTGGATGCGGAGGACGATCGTGCCACATTGCCGCGCGCGGGCGTCGCAGCACGCTGGGTAGCCTGGTGCTCTGTCCTCGGGGGGCGCGATGAGTGGGGTAGGCATCGGGTACGGGGCGATCGGAGGCTGGCCCGGCGGTGGCGATCCGCGCCGGTGCTCGTTCTGCGGACGGCGCGAGGACGCCGTGGAGCACCTGGTCCGCGCCCGCGGCGGGTTGCACATCTGCGAGCGCTGCGTCGCCCAGGCCCACGAGGCGATCGCCTCGGCACCCCCCGGCCAGAAGCTGGTGCGCATCCGCCCGGCCCCGGCCGGCGTCACGGACCGGGATGATGCCGAGCAAGCGATCGAACAGGCCTTCGAGACCGTGTTCGGCTCGCAGCTGCCGATCGCGGAGAAGTGCCGGGCCATCGAGCGCGGCGACAACCTCGCGTCCGTCATGGAGGAAGTGGTCGCTCGCTACGCCCCGGCTCGGGAGATGGACGTGTCCGTCGACTACGTGCGGTTCGTGAGCGAGGACGAGGCCGAGGTGCACTTCGTGCTGTTCCCCGGTCGCTTCGGCCCCGGTGGCCTCAACCAGACGGGCCACGCGGTGCTGGTCGACGGGCAGTGGAAGCTGTCCCGCGACACCTACTGCCGCCTGGTGAGGCTGATCGGCATCCAGTGCCCCCCACCGGAGGACTGACCGCTCTCCTCACCAACGCCGATGACCGCCTCCGAGCGGAGGGCGGCACCTGACCTCGACCTGGCCGAGGTCGACACCACCCTCGATCAGGCCCGGGTGGTGCTGGGGCGAGTTAGAGCGCTCGGTAGCGCATGTCGCTGCCCGTGTTGGGAGGTGACGCGCGACGCGCAGGCCAGAAATGCGGTCGAGGCGCCGCCGGCGGTCGGGCACCATGGGCCGGTGCCCGGCTCGCCTCGGTGGTCCTGACCATGCCGTCAGGGCTGGTCGCGCTCTGCTTCGATGCCAACGACCCGAGCCGCCTCGCGGGCTTCTGGGCCGTGGCGCTGGGCTGGGAAACCTCCGACGAGACCGCGGACGTCGTCGAGCTCGTCCCGACGGACGACACCCGCTTCCGGATCCGCTTCCTGCCGGTCCCCGAGGAGAAGGCGGGCAAGAACCGCATCCATCTCGATCTGACCACCACCTCCCTCGACGACCAGACCGGCACCGTCCGGAGGTTGATCGAGCTGGGCGCCCGTCACATCGACATCGGGCAGAGCCCGGACGAGACCCACGTCGTGCTGGCCGACCCCGAAGGCAACGAGCTCTGCGTCATCGCCCCGGACAACGCCTTCCTCGCCGGCTGTGGTCGCCTCGGATCGATCACGTGCGACGGTTCGCCCGAGGTCGGGCACTTCTGGAGCGCCGTGCTCGGCTGGCCCCTGGTCTGGGATCAGGACGAGGAGACCGCCATCCGCGCGCCGGACGGCACGGGTCCGTTCATCACCTGGGGCCCGCCGGTACCCCCGAAGACCGCGAAGAACCGCCTTCACCTCGACATCGCTCCGACCGCCCCGGCCGATCAGTCCGCGGAGGTGGAACGCCTGGTCTCGCTCGGGGCGACTCGCAGCGACATCGGCCCAGGCGACGACGAGGGGGTCGTCCTGGCCGATCCCGACGGCAACGAGTTCTGCGTGGTGCGCCCCCGGTAGCGATCGGCCGAATCCGGAACCGTCTCCGCCGCGGCGTCAGGGACCGTGGTGGACGGTGTGGGCCCGGTGGCCGTCCCGGTCGAAGATCCCGATGAGCTCGGCCGGGCCATCGA